>CADCRB010000260.1 GCA_902803745.1 uncultured Lachnospiraceae bacterium | reverse complement strand
GGGAAATGATTATTACTTCAGGATCTGTTTCCTGGACAATTTCCAGGCAGACGTGCTTGCAAACTTTGCAATAGAGAAGTTTAACGCAAAGAAGGCTTACTGCCTCGGAGAAAACGGAAATGAGTACGATCAGGGACTTGTGGCTTTCTTTACACAGGTATTTGAGGCAGCCGGCGGAGAGGTCATAGCTGACTCCTTCCCTACGAACAATTCAGACTTCACCTCATATCTGAATAAAGCAAAGAGCGAGGGAGCGGATGTTATCTTTACTCCTGTTTCCATAGCATATGCAAAGCAGATCATGGAGCAGGCTGCATCACTTGATATCGGGATTCCATTCCTTGGCTCCGATACTCTTGATGATAATATGGTCCTTGAAGCTACCAAGGGCACCAACCTTCAGCTTTTTGTATCGACCTTCTATCAGGAGGGCGGTTCTGATACCTTTGATAAGGGTATCAAGGATTATATCAATAACAATTCGGATGCTTTGACTGCAAACGGTGGTAACGACACCATTTCTGCCGTGACAGCAATGGGCTATGATGCATACTATGTAGCGCTTGAGGCCATCAAAGCAGCAGGCTCGGGCGATAAGGCAGCGATCAAGGCAGCTATTCCGGGTGTAAAGTGGGACGGAGTTTCCGGCTCAATTGCATTTGATGATATTGGTGATGCAGTACGTGATACAGCATATATCAAGACTGCAGATACCGCTTCGGGCACCTGGGCATTTGAGAAAGTACAGACAGGCTCTGCCAGCAAATAATAAAGGATAATCACTTATGGAATATGTCATTTCGGTATTGCTCTCCGGTATTTCGGTCGGTGGACAGTATGCATTGATAGCTATCGGATATACGCTTGTATACGGAATCCTGCGTCTTATCAACTTTGCGCATGGAGATGTATTTATGGTGGCGGGACTTATGGGGATATACCTTACGGCGACCCTTCCGATCCCGGCGGCCTTAGTACTTGTGGTCATACTTACAGTGGTCCTGGGCTTTACCATAGAGAGGGTTGCCTACAAGCCTCTAAGGGAGGCTCCCAGGATGTCCGTTATGATCTCAGCTATCGGTGTCAGCTACCTTTTGCAGAATACTGCAACCTATGTGACCGGGGGACAGCCGATGACGTATCCCGTAATACCTTTTCTTTCTGATACCGTTAATGTAGCCGGAACACAGACAAAATGGGTGGTAATACTGACTCCTTTCCTTGTGCTTGCTTTGGTCGTGGCACTTTCGCTGCTGATCAACAGGACTAAGATCGGTATGGCCATGAGAGCCGTTTCCAAGGATTTTGAGACCAGCCGTCTTATGGGAATAAAGATAAACAGCGTGATCTCGGTTACCTTCATTATAGGATCCGCGCTTGCTGCTATAGGATCCATACTGTTTTTTACCAATTATCCGGCGATTACTCCTACAGCGGGTGCAATGCCGGGACTTAAGGCATTCGTAGCAGCTGTTTTCGGAGGCATCGGCTCCATTCCCGGAGCTGTTATCGGAGCGTTTTTGATCGGAATCTGTGAGACCATCATAAAGGGACTTCCTTCATCCTGGGATGTCTCGGTGTTTTCCGATGCATTCACCTTTGCTCTTTTGATCGTGATACTGGTATTCAAACCGCAGGGGCTCTTTGTAGAAGCAGCCACTGATAAGGTCTGATGTATGACTTTGACGGATGACACAGTAAGGTACAGACATTGAAAATGAAGCAGAAACGTAATATTTTACCAACTCTAACCTGCATAACAGTTTTACTTCTTCTGGTGATTTTGCTGGAAAATATCAGCTCCTTTATTCCGGGACTTCCACAGATATTCCAGCCTACCAGCCCTTTGTTTACTGTTTTGAAGAAAGCAGCAGTGTATTCTCTTGTCGCGGTTTCCATGAATCTGCTGAATGGCTTTACAGGACTTTTCTCTCTGGGACAGGCAGGATTTATGCTGCTTGGAGCTTATACCTATGCGATACTTACAGTGCCGGCATCCGAAAAAGCCCAGGTTTATTATCTTTTCGGAGGCTGTGCGTTTGACTTCTCTCTGGTCGATATGTTTGAGGGGATCTTTGGCACCTCAGGTTTCGGCGCGGCTTTAAGTATGGTTCTGGCCTGTCTTATAGCCCTGATCCTTGCGGGCTGTGTCGCCGGATTCTTTGCTTATCTCATAGGCATTCCGGTACTCAGACTCAAGAGTGATTATCTCGCCATAGCTACTCTTGGCTTTGCGGAGATATTAAGAGCCATCTTCCAGTGGCAGAAGCTCGGTCCCGTGACTAACGGGGCAAACATGATCAAAGGCTTTCCGACCTTTTCAAGCTTTAATATCACGGATGCTTCAGGAAATGTGCTGTTGCGTCTTTCTACCTTTGTTCCGTTTCTTATCTCATCCTTATGCATAATCGTGATCGTGCTTCTGATCAATTCATCCTACGGACGCGCATTTAAATCCATAAGGGATGATGAGATAGCGGCAGAGGCCATGGGGGTCAGCCTGTTTAAGCACAAGATGCTTTCATTTGTTATATCGAGCTTCTTCGCAGGAGTGGGTGGAGCGCTTTTCGCGATGTATGTGGCAAACGCACAGGCTAAGGCATTTACCTCGGTTATGACTTATGAGATATTGCTGATAGTGGTCATAGGGGGGATAGGTTCTGTCAGCGGATCGGTTCTTGCTACATTCCTTTATGTGGCGTGCTCTGAGTGGTGGCTTAGGTTCCTTGACAGTGAGCAGTATATAGGTGGATTCAAGGTTCCGCTTCTCAGGAACGGATTCCGTATGGTTGTTTTCTCTGTAGTCATAATGGTCATCGTGCTGTTTTTCTCACAGGGGATCATGGGAAACCGCGAGATAAATATCGGCGCGCTTTTGAAAAAGAGATCAGTGAAAACGGATAAGGCTGAAAGGAAAGAATGATTCATGGCAAACGCTCTACATCTTGAAAATGTCACGATGCAGTTTGGTGGTGTGGTTTCGGTAAATAATCTCACTCTTGATGTACCGGAGCATAAGATAATAGCATTAATTGGCCCTAATGGAGCCGGAAAGACTACGGCTTTTAACTGTATCACCGGAGTTTACCAGCCGACAAACGGGCTCATAGAGTTTATGGGTAAGCCTATGGTCCGCAATCATCCTTCAGGTAAGGCTGCTAAAGCCTATAAGGGGGAGAATGCAGACAAATATATATCAGAGCCTGTGCTTTCACCAACTCCCGATCAGATCACAGGACTCGGCATAGCCCGTACTTTTCAGAATATAAGGCTCTGGAAGAGCATGACGGTTTTTGAAAACGTTCTTATAGCCAAGCATCTAAGAGCAAAGCAGAATGTCTTTTCCGCTACTTTCAGAGGGAATCTGGCTGAGGAGAACCGTATGAGAGAAGAGACCATGGAGCTTCTTGCTGAGCAGGGACTTGATGGATATAAGGATGAGCTTGCAGTAAGTCTTCCTTACGGACTGCAGAGGCGTCTTGAGATCGCAAGGGCTCTGGCGACTGATCCGACACTTCTGCTCCTTGATGAGCCTGCAGCCGGCATGAATCCTCAGGAGACTGCAGAGCTTGCGGATTTTGTCAGGGATATCAGAAAGAAATACGACCTTACGGTCTTTCTTATCGAACACCACATGGATCTTGTAATGAATATCTCCGATTACATTTATGTAATAGATTTCGGGAGCGAGATAGCTCAGGGAAAGCCTGAAGAGGTGCAGAATAACCAGCAGGTGATCGAGGCATATCTGGGTATTTCGGAAGAGGAAGCGGTGTAATGGAAAGCGTTTTGAAAATAAATAATCTGAATGTCAGCTACGGCGGCATTGAGGCAGTACGCGGTATAACCTTTGATGTAAAAGAGGGGGAGATAGTAACCCTTATCGGTGCAAACGGCGCAGGAAAAAGCTCCACACTCCGGTCTGTTTCGGGGCTGGTAAAGCCATCGTCCGGGTTTGTTACATTTAATGGTGAGGATATCACGGGAAAGGATCCTACGTATATCGTTTCGAAGGGACTTATGATGGTTCCCGAGGGAAGACGTATCTTTCCCAATCTTACAGTATTGGAGAATCTTAAGATCGGAGCCTATCTGCGCAATGATGATCTTGAAAAAGATATAGAGATGGTATATGGATACTTTCCCAGACTTAAGGAGCGCTCCTGGCAGGAGGGCGGCACGCTTTCAGGCGGAGAGCAGCAGATGCTTGCCGTAGGAAGGGCGCTTATGGGAAGACCAAAGCTTTTGATGATGGACGAACCTTCACTTGGTCTTGCTCCCATCGTGGTGCAGGGGATATTCGATATCATCAGACAGATTCATGAAGCCGGGACAACTGTGCTGCTTATCGAGCAGAATGCCAATATGGCTCTTCATGTGGCGGATCGTGCTTATGTCATAGAGAACGGGAAGATCGCCATGGAGGGGACAGGGCAGGAGCTGCTTGAAGATGAGAAGGTGCGTGCGGCTTACCTTGGCAGTTGAATCATAACAGACGATTGTTCAAAAGCTTTATCTCCATATTTGTCTGATTTGTTTTCTTCAGGATACCTTATCTGTAAGAGTAGGAGGAGCTTGATATGAGGATACTTGGAAATAT
>CADCRB010000259.1 GCA_902803745.1 uncultured Lachnospiraceae bacterium | reverse complement strand
GGCGGTACAGGATCTGCGAAAACTTCTCTGGTAAGCCTTATCCCAAGGCTATATGATGTATCGGAAGGAAGGGTTCGAGTCGGGGGAGTTGATGTAAGACAGTATGATCTTAAGGTTTTGCGGGATCAGGTTTCGATGGTGCTCCAGCAGAACAATCTTTTTTCGGGCACCGTTATAGAGAATCTCAGATGGGGTGACAAGGACGCTTCGGTTGATGAATGCATCAATGCCTGCAGGATGGCCTGTGCAGATGAATTCATAGAAAAAATGAATGGGAAATACGAGGCGCATATTGATCAGGGAGGCGCTAATCTGTCGGGGGGACAGAAGCAGAGGCTCTGTATAGCAAGAGCCCTTATAAAGAAACCAAAGATCATAATATTTGATGATTCCACCTCCGCTGTGGATACGGCAACTGATGCAAAGATCAGAAAAGCTTTGAGCGAGAAAATACCCGACACAACAGTTTTTATCATTGCTCAGAGGATATCGTCGGTAATGAATGCCGACAGGATAATAGTAATGGATGACGGGAGGATATCCGATATCGGCACTCATGATGAGCTCCTTGCAAGATCCGAGATCTACCGGGATGTGTATGATTCACAGACCAGTGGCGCCGGAGATTTTGACAATCCGTATGATTAGGGATAAGTGACAGATGGCAGAAGAAAGAGTAAGGGAAGTACACGGTCCGGGTTCGCGTAGAATGGCCGGAAGACCCAGGGTAAAGGTAAAGGATCCGGGGAAGCTTTTTGCGCGCACCTTAAGCTATATGACCAGGCATTATACGCCCCAGCTGATCATTGTAGTGGTCTGCATTTTTATCGGTGTGCTCGCTTCGGTCCAGGGAACCATGTTCATTCGCAATCTCATAGATGATTACATCACTCCGATACTAAAATCCGGTGATGCAGATTTCAACCCCCTTATGCACGCCATCACAAGGGTAGCAATATTGTACGGGATCGGTGTTGCATCTACATATATCAACCAGAGGATAATGATATATGTGTCACAGGGCACCCTCCGTGATATCAGGAAGGAAGTTTTCGCCAAAATGGAGACACTTCCGATCAGATATTTTGATACCCATCCCCACGGAGATATAATGTCGGTCTATACCAATGACATCGACACACTGCGTCAGATGATATCACAGGCTCTTCCTCAGTTTTTACAGAGCCTGATTACTATCGTCTCTGTGTTTATAAGCATGGTGATTCTTAGTATTCCGCTCACTCTGTTAACGGTATTAATGGTCATGGTAATGATATTTATTACCGGCTTTTTCGGAAAGAGGTCGGGAGCCGGCTTTACAGAGCAGCAGCAATCACTTGGCAGGCTGAACGGCTACATTGAAGAGATGATGAAAGGACAGAGGGTCATAAAGATCTTTAATCATGAAGATGAGTCAATAAGAGAATTTGAGGAAAAAAATATTGCCCTTTATGAAGCGGCATATAATGCAAATAAGTTTGCCAATATTTTAGGCCCGATCAATATGCAGCTTGGTAATGTAAGCTATGTGATCTGTGCAGCCTGCGGAGGAGCACTTGCCCTCAGCGGACTGACCGGACTTACGATAGGCAGCCTCGCCAGCTTTCTGACCTTTAACAGAAGCTTCAATATGCCGATAAATCAGATATCGATGCAGTTCAATTCTGTGCTCATGGCTCTTGCCGGAGCTGAGAGGATATTCAGCCTTCTTGATGAGAAAAGTGAGACAGATGAAGGGTATGTGACCCTTACCAATGCAAAAGAAGATGAAGAAGGAAATATCATCCCCACCTCAGATCATACAGGACTGTGGGCCTGGGAGCATTATCATAAAGCTACGGACACTACTGACTACATTCTCTTAAAGGGGAATATAGAAATGCATGGTGTCGACTTTGGATATACAGATGATAAAATGGTGCTCCGTGACATTGAACTTTTTGCAAAGCCCGGACAGAAGATCGCCTTTGTAGGCTCCACCGGCGCAGGAAAAACAACTGTCACTAATCTGATAAACAGATTTTATGACATTCAGGACGGAAAGATAAGATATGACGGGATCAATATCAACAAGATAAAGAAATCGGATCTCAGACATTCTTTGGGAATGGTTTTGCAGGACACGCATCTTTTTACCGGGACAATAAAGGAGAATATCAGATTCGGAAAGCTGGATGCAACGGATGAAGAGATAGAGAAAGCTGCAAAACTTGCAAATGCCCACCCGTTTATAAAGAGACTTCCACAAGGATATGATACCGTGATAAATGGTGACGGAGCCAATCTGTCAATGGGACAGAGACAGCTTCTTGCCATAGCTCGAGCGGCCATAGCTGATCCTCCTGTGCTCATTCTTGACGAAGCCACAAGCTCTATAGATACCCGCACAGAAAAAATGGTGCAGGACGGGATGGATGCTTTGATGAAAGGCAGGACGACTTTTGTGATAGCGCACAGACTTTCTACCGTAAAGAATTCAGACTGCATAATGGTGCTGGAGCAGGGAAGGATCATAGAACGTGGTACGCATGATGAGCTGATAGAGGCTCAGGGAAAATATTATCAATTATATACAGGAAGCGAGATATCGGCATGAATATTATCATTGTAGGATGCGGCAAGGTCGGTACGGCTCTTGTCATGACACTGTCAAAGGAAAAACACAATATATCTGTCATAGACACTGATCCCAATGTTATAGATCAGATAGCCAGCTCTGCGGATATTATCGGTGTTACCGGCAACGGAGCTTCACTCGGAGTGCAGAATGAAGCAGGGATAAGGACCGCTGAAGTACTGATCGCAACTACCGAATCAGATGAATTGAATATGCTATGCTGTCTCATAGCTAAAAAATCAAATAAGGATATAAAAACCATAGTAAGAGTCAGAAATCCCATTTATCTTGATGAAGTAAGTTTCTTCAGAGAGGAACTTGGCCTCACCATGGTCATAAATCCGGAACTCGCCGCGGCGAGAGAGATAGCACGCATCTTAAGATTTCCTTCTGCAATGAAGATAGATACCCTGTCGGGAGGAAGAGTAGATATACTGAAGTTCAGGATCGGTGAGAATTCTCCGCTTTCTGAAAAAAAGATCATGGATCTGTCCCAGGACATAAGAAATTCAGTACAGATATGTGCCGTGGAAAGAGAAGATGATGTGATCATCCCCAATGGTTCTACTGTCCTGAAGGTCGGTGACAGAGTTTCGTTCATTGCTTCCCCGTTGAACGCAACAAATTTCTTTAATGCAATACATATTGAAACAAATTCCGTAAAAGACGCTATGATAATCGGCGGAGGCAAGCTCTCATATTACCTCGGACGCGAGCTTCTGGATACCGGTATAGAGGTAAAGATAATAGAAAAAAAGAGATCACGCTGTATGGAGCTTGAGGAGTCTCTTCCGGGGGCTACGATAATAAACGGTGACGGAACCGAGGAGACAGTGATAATGGAAGAGGGGCTTGAAAATGCCCAGTCCATCGTGGCTCTTACAAATATTGACGAAGAGAATATCCTGCTTTCCTTATATGCCAAGAAGCACAACAGTAAGGCTAAGATCGTTACCAAAGTAAACCGCATGATGTTTGACTCCATAGTCGAGGAGATAGATATAGGTACAATTTTGCATTCCAGAAGCGTGGTAGCTGACGTAGTTACGGCCACTGTAAGGGCAATGCGGAATTCAAAGGGACGGAGTAAGGTTGAAACTCTGGTCAATATACTTGACGGCAAGGCGGAGGCCCTTGAATTTATAATAAGAGAGCCTTCTGAGGTGACTGATGTAACACTTCAGGATCTGAAGCTTAAGGATAATCTGGTCGTGGCGTGTATAAGGCGCAGAAATAATATAATGTATCCCAGAGGCGGCAATAAGATAATGGTTGGTGACAGGGTAGTAGTAGTCACGACTCATCAGGGCCTGAACGATATTACCGATATATTAAAGCGCTGAAAAATAACTGTTAACCTGAAGGAGGGTAAAGACTTTGAACTTTGCCAGCATAATATACATATTGGGGAAACTCATAGAACTGGAAGGTGTGCTTTTTCTGGCGCCTGCATTTGTCTCTTTATTTTACAGAGAAAAGCAGGGCTTCGTATATTTCATAATTGCAGTTTTATGCATTATTATAGGACGCATCATCACTATAAAAAAACTCGAGAAGAAAACTTATTATGCAAAAGAAGGTTTTATATCAGTTGCAATGGGCTGGATCATCATGTCCGTTGTAGGCTGTCTGCCCTTTGTTATCACAGGCGAGATACCTTATTTTACTGATGCTTTCTTTGAAACTGTATCAGGATTTACCACCACAGGATCAAGTATCCTTTCGGATGTCGAAAGTCTTTCCCACTGTTCCCTTTTTTGGAGAAGCTTTACTCATTGGATAGGCGGTATGGGAGTATTTGTCTTCATGCTGGCTATTCTTCCGATGACAGGTGCGCATAATATGCATCTTATGAGATCGGAATCACCGGGACCGGACGTGGGAAAGCTAGTTCCAAAGCTTGGAGAATCCGCAAAGATCCTGTATACGCTATATTTCGGGATCACTGTACAGCAGATATTTATTCTTATTATCACCGGTATGCCTGTATTTGATGCCGTTACCTTAAGCTTTGGAACCGCCGGCACCGGAGGATTCGGAATAAAGAACAGTTCCATAGCAGACTATACTTATCTTCAGCAGCTCATTATTACAATTTTCATGGTGCTCTTCGGTATAAACTTTAACTTCTATTTCTTTCTAATTATAAGAAAGAGTATAAAAAGCGCTTTCAAAATGGATGAAGTCAGGACTTATCTTGGGATAGTGGCTATAGCAACCGCTGCGATAATGATAAATGCCTGGAAAATCTTCGATAGTCCTGCCGATGCCTTTATAAAGTCCTTTTTCCAGGTCGGATCAATTATTACTACCACAGGTTTTTCCACTGCCGATTTTAATACCTGGCCTTCTTTTTCAAAGACGATCCTGGTCTTATTGATGTTTGTTGGTGCCTGTGCGGGTTCTACCGGAGGAGGATTTAAGGTATCAAGGATCCTAATCCTTATAAAATCATATTTCAGGGAATTGAGACATTTCATCCATCCGAGGCTTGTAAAGAATATTTATATAGACAAGCGAAGAATAAAGGATGAGACAGTAACCGGAGTAAAGGTATATCTTGTTTCCTATGTGCTTATACTGATCACCTCAGTTATCCTTATAAGCCTTGACGGATTTGATTTTGAAACAAATTTCACTGCTGTAATGGCTACACTGAACAATATAGGTCCGGGACTTTCCGTTGTCGGCCCAACCGGAAATTATGACAGCTTTTCCGTTTTTTCAAAATATGTATTATCATTTGATATGCTGGCAGGAAGGTTGGAGCTTTATCCGCTCCTGATATTATTTGCCCCCGGTACCTGGCGGAGGAGATAGAGATGAAAGAGGCTTTTCACGGTTCTGATATAGAAAAGATAGAAGAAAAATACGGGGTATCCGCTGATGAGATAATATCTTTTGCAGCCAATGTAAGTCCTCTCGGTGTTTCATCATTATACCTTAACGGCATATCGGAGAAGCTTCATTGTGTAGAGAGATACCCGGAGCGTGATTACGGCAGACTGCGTGATGCCATAAGTTCCTATTGCGGTGCAAAAAGCAGCAATATCATTATGGGAAGCGGGTCGTCAGAGCTTATAAGTGCCGTGATCAAGCATCATCCTGCGCCTGAGGTTATGATCACAGCGCCTGCATATGCTGAATATGCAAGAAATGTCGCTATAGCAGGGGGGAACAGCAGATACTATTCCCTGAAGGCAGAGGAGGGATTTGAGTTTGACACAAACCGGCTCATTGATTCCCTGACGGATGAGCTGGATCTGCTTATCATATGCAATCCAATGAATCCGACCGGTACAGCGCTTAAGTCTTCGGAGCTTGACAGGGTTCTGGAGAGATGTGAAGAGCTTGATATCATATGTGCAGTTGATGAGACCTATGTTGATTTTGCGGATGATGAATATGATGCAACTTCGCTGGCGGAGGTTTATCCCTGTCTCTTTATCATAAGGAGTATGTCAAAGTTTTTTTCTGCGCCGGGTCTGAGGATAGGATACGGGATCACAACGGATGAAACACTTCTTAAGGAAATAGAAGAAAACAAAGATCCATGGTCAGTAAGCTCACTCTCAAACGAGGCGGCGATACTTATGCTAAAGGACCGGGATTATATTGCAGAGTCAAAAAAATATATGGCGTCTGAAAGGGAGAGGGTATGCAGAAAGCTGGACAGTCTTAAACCTCTCGGAATTACCTATACTGTACCCAGGGCAAATTTCGTACTGCTGCATCTGCCGGAGAACAGACTGTCAGCAAAGGGTTTATTTGAAAAAGCCATCCGTGAAAAGATGATGATCAGAAACTGTGCTGATTACAGTGGTCTGGAAAACGGTTATGTAAGATTCTGCTTTATGAAGGAAGAAGATGATGACAGACTTCTGTCACTGATAAAGGAGGCATATACTTGAGTCTTTCCTTCAGCATAAAAAGAATAGAAGAGACCTGTGTCGCGGGGAGTACAGTAGCAGGCTCCTTTATTTTGAATGCAAAGGAAGGAAAAAGGGGAGTATCACGGATCGCATTTATCCTCAGGAGTTCTCATCGCCGGATCCGTCTTTCCGAGACTGATTACAACGGAATCCTCCCGGATGACGGACTGTGCATCAGCTATGAGATTTCTTCTCACGGCTTTGATCCCGGAACAATTTATAAAGGATCGATCTCCGTCATATCTGATCAGGGTGAAGACCGCATACCTATTACATTAAGCGTGATCCGTGATGAGATCAAGTCTTCAAGAGGGCCTGTAAGGAACCTGTTCCATTTCGCAAATCTTGCAAAAGAGGATTTTGAAGAGGCTGTGTCTCTGTTTTATACAGAGGATGCCAGAAGGATCTTTGAAGAAGGAGACAGAGACACCTTCTTTAAATACAGGGCATTCTGCGCTCTTGAGGGAAGAAACAGAGGATTTGAAGGAGTCGAGGAATTCCTTATTGAAACCGGTAAAAAGACGCCCGTGCTTCTAAGCTTCGCAGAAGCCAGTGTTATGGAAAAGGACGTATATGAAGACCGGGAAATAACTATAACTGTGAGGAAAAGCGGCTGGGGATATCCCGGTTTCAGACTTTACAGCTCGGATGATTTTATCGAATTTGAAAAGAATGAATATTCGATCAATGATTTTGAAGGTAATTTCGCCGAGATCACCTTTAGGATCATAAGTGAAAAGCTCCATTCCGGACATAATTTCGGATGCATATGGCTTTCTTCACTTCACAGCAGGATATCGATCCCGGTATTTGTTGATATG
>CADCRB010000258.1 GCA_902803745.1 uncultured Lachnospiraceae bacterium | reverse complement strand
TCACCGGTAACTCCACCAATCCTACCAGGTTCCAGCATCCTGTAGCAGGCACCTACAAGAAGGAGAGGGTGGATGCAGGCAAGAAGTATTTCTCTGTTGCTTCAGGCGGCGGCACGGGACGTACTCTTCATCCCGATAACATGGCTGCAGGTCCCGCTTCCTATGGTATGACCGACACCATGGGCCGTATGCATTCAGATGCTCAGTTTGCCGGTTCCTCATCGGTTCCTGCACACGTAGAGATGATGGGGCTTATCGGTGCCGGAAACAACCCTATGGTTGGTATGACGGTTTCCGTAGCTGTTTCCATCGAAGAGGCTGCAAAGGCAGGAAAGTTTTAATCTGATACGCAGATAATGAAAAATGATCCCGGAGGTGATAATATCATCTCCGGGATATTTTATCAGCGATTATCACAGCAGACGCATAAGCTTGCAGTTTTCGATCCCGGCACTCCAGAAATCCTTAAGGGCCAGATCCCTGACCTGGCAAATAATACTGGAATTCATAGCCCCATGCCCCACGATAAGAACATCCTTTCCTTCCTCAAGCAGAGGATATGCGATATCCTTAAGAAAAGCTCCTGTACGTGAAAAAAGATCATCCATACTCTCGGCACCTTCAGGAATATCCGAGTAATCCTCAGGATTTCTGAAGAACTCAGTAATCCCTTTCATCGGTGTACTGCGATAATTCTCCGTACCCTCATATATCCCGAAGCTCATCTCCATAAGCCTGACATCGGTGATGATGGGTATGTCCCTGCCTTTGAGAATAAGCCTTGCAGTTTCAAGGGCACGGATCAGCGGGGAAGAATAGCATACATCAAAATGAACATCTTTGTATTTTGTGGCTGCAGCCATTGCCATTTTTCTTCCTTCTTCATTCAAAGGAATGTCTGTCCTTCCCTGCAGCTTTTGATAACGGTTCCAGTCAGTTATCCCATGTCTTATTATGTACAGCATAAGCCATAGTTTAGACTTTTTGAGTGAAAAAATAAAGATATGCTGCCAATCACTGATTTTTTTCGTATAATACATTAGAGAATGTATGAGTCAGCTTAGAAAATATATTTATATTTAGGAGGAGATATAATGGGACTGCCGAATAAAAACCTTTTGGATAATGATAGTCTTGATAAGGTTACGGGAGGAGTCGAAACGGTACCCCGGGAGAAAAAGAATAAGGTTAATGCAACAGGAGCTGTGCCAGCAGCTTCGATCGGAACAACAATAGGAACTACGACAGGAAATATAACAGGAGAAACTACAGTAACAATGTGTCCAAAATGCGGAGTGAAACGGAAATTCTATGTGTACAGTGGCGGAAGGGGCTATTGCTCTGTCTGTAACCAGATGGTTGATATCTGACATCCTTTTTTAGTACGGACTTTTAGGTCTCTTATCGCTCCGGCACTGTAAGCAATATGATCAATATCGCAGCGCGGCGTCAGGTGTATTATATATTAATATACCTGACGTTTTTGTATGCAAAAATCCTGGACTGAAAGAGTGTTTCGCGTAATGAGAGAATTTATGATAGAATATGAATTTGATCATTAACCGTATCGAGTGGAGGATATGTATGTTTAAGATTTTAGAAGCAGAGACTTTGGCGGAGAAGACCTATAGAATGGTGGTCGAGGCTCCGAATGTCGCGCACGCCTGTGAGCCAGGACAATTTCTTATAGTAAGGTGTGAGGAGGAAAGCGAAAGGATAGCCCTCACTATATGTGATTACGACAGGGAAAAGAAAACTGTGACGATAGTATTTCAGACTATCGGAGAGTCAAGCTATAAGATAGCCGAGAAGAAAGCCGGGGATTATTTTGCAGATGTAGCAGGGCCGCTTGGCAATCCGGCTGAGTATGTGAATGAGCCTTTGGATGAAGTAAAGAAAAGGCATTATCTTCTTGTAGGAGGCGGTCTCGGAACTGCTCCTGTGTATCCCCAGGCAAAATGGCTGGCTGAGCATGGAGTAGATGTGGATGTAATAATCGGTACAAAGTGTAAGGATACGCTCATAATGGAGCAGGAGATGATCGATGCAGTCGGGGCTGAGCATGTATTTGTCACGACCGATGACGGATCATATAAAAGACACGGCATGGTCACTGCGGTCATCGAGGATCTCGTTAAAAATGAAGGACGGAAATATGATAAGTGTGTGGCAATAGGCCCCATGATAATGATGAAATTTGTGGTCAGGCTTACAAAGGAAATGGGCCTTCCGACAATTGTATCCATGAATCCGATAATGGTCGATGGCACCGGAATGTGTGGCGCCTGCAGGCTGATAGTTGGTGATGAGGTAAAATTTGCCTGTGTAGACGGGCCGGAATTTGACGGCTTTTTAGTGGACTTTGATCAGGCAATGAAGCGTATGAAATTATACAGTACTGAAGAAGGAAGAAGACTTCTGGAATATCAGGAGGGTAATACTCATAAAGGAAACTGCGGGGGGGATAAATAATGGCTATAGAAGTGGATATGATGAAAAAGGTGCCGGTATCGGAGCAGGATCCAAAGGAAAGAGCAGGAAATTTCAACGAGGTATGTCTCGGATATACAGCAGAGGAAGCAAGAGCAGAGTCCACAAGATGTCTGCAGTGCAAGAATCCGAAGTGCGTGGAAGGATGTCCGGTTCGGATAGATATTCCCGGTTTCATCGGAAAGATAAAGGAAGGGGATAATAAGGGAGCATATGAGATACTCAGCGATGCGAGTTCTCTTCCGGCCGTATGCGGCAGAGTATGTCCTCAGGAGACCCAGTGCGAAGGACAATGCATAAGGGGAATAAAGGGAGAGGCAGTATCTATCGGAAAACTGGAGAGATTTGCTGCTGACTGGGCCAGAGAAAATGGCATAGCTCCTGCAAAGCCGGGATCAAAAAAAGGAAAGAAGGTTGCCGTGATAGGCGCCGGTCCTTCAGGCCTTACCTGTGCAGGAGACCTCGCAAAGATGGGATATGATGTTACGATATTCGAAGCATTGCATAAGGCCGGCGGTGTCCTTGTATATGGTATCCCGGAGTTCAGGCTTCCAAAGGATGAGGTTGTTGCAAAAGAAATCGAAAATGTCAGATCTCTTGGCGTTGAGATAAAGACTGATTATATCATAGGCAGATCGGAGACCATTGACGAGCTTATGTCAG
>CADCRB010000257.1 GCA_902803745.1 uncultured Lachnospiraceae bacterium | reverse complement strand
GAAAAGGCTGCTCTTGAATATCTTGATATTTTCGGAGAGGGAAACTTCTTTCTTGAGCTTCAGGATCACCTTGACGGTGCACAGACTCTGGTAAATCAGGGACTTATTCAGTTATCAAACAAGCTGAATATACCTCTCATTGCTACCAATGACTGCCATTATACATATCCGGAGGACGCTAAGCCGCATGATCTTCTGCTCTGCATACAGACGGGTAAGAAGCTGTCTGACGAAGATCGTATGCGCTATCCCGGAGGACAATACTATGTAAAGAGTGAAGATGAGATGAAAGAGCTGTTTCACTTCATCCCAGAGGCTCTTGATAACACACAGAAAATAGCAGACAGATGCAATGTTGAGATAGAATTTCATAATATTAAACTTCCTCATTTTGAGATACCGGATCAATTCTCATCCTCATGGGACTACCTCTGTTTTCTTGCAAATAAAGGCCTGAAAGAAAAATATCCCGATGATGACGGCACCAGGAAGGAGCGTCTCGATTATGAATTATCTGTCATCAAAAAGATGGGATATGTGGATTACTTCCTTATCGTATGGGATTACGTGAATTATGCCAAGACCCATGACATCCCGGTAGGTCCGGGAAGAGGCTCAGCGGCAGGAGCTATTCTTTCATACTGTCTGGGGATTACCACTCTGGAACCCACGAGATATGGTCTCCTTTTTGAGCGTTTCCTTAATCCGGAGCGAGTATCCATGCCTGATATAGATATGGATTTTGAGCCAGTTGGCCGTCAGCAGGTCATAGATTACGTGGTGAGCAAATATGGTCGATCAAAATGTGTCCAGATCATTTCTTTTGGAACCCTTCAGGCAAGAGGGGTCATAAGGGATGTATGTCGTGTCATGGATCTTCCGTATGCCACAGGGGACCGGCTCGCGCGAATGATCCCTGCTGAAAACGGTATTACTCTCAGCAAGGTACTGGAGATCAATAAAGATTTCAAGAATCTCTATGATAATGATCCCGAGGTAAAAATCATCCTTGACATGTGCCTGAAGTTGGAAGGCCTTCCAAGACACACTTCCATTCACGCCGCCGGGGTATTGATCACTCCTGAGGATGTCGATAACTATGTCCCCCTTTCAAAGCAGGGCGGAGGGGAGATCACCACACAGTTTGAAAAAGATACACTTGAAGAACTCGGCCTCCTGAAAATGGACTTCCTAGGTCTTCGCACATTGACTGTAATAAAAGATGCTGCCGATGCAGCCATGCAGCGCAATCCGGGGTTACATATCGATATGGACCAGACAGATCTTAACGATAAGGCTGTCCTTGACTATATCGGTACCGGACAGACCGATGGAATATTTCAGATAGAA
This sequence comes from uncultured Lachnospiraceae bacterium, assembly GCA_902803745.1. Lineage (GTDB taxonomy): Bacteria > Bacillota > Clostridia > Lachnospirales > Lachnospiraceae > NK4A144. The sequence goes on along the minus strand of CADCRB010000257.1, from coordinate 9,957 downwards.
TCCGACGGAATGCAGGCCTTTATGAAAAAGCTAAAACCGAAGTCCTTTGAGGATATAATAGCCGGGATAGCCCTTTACCGCCCCGGTCCCATGGATTTTATTCCAAAATATATAAACGGAAAGAACGATACCGACAGCATCGCCTATGAGACCGGGGAACTGGTACCGATCCTGAAATCAACTTATGGCTGTATCATCTATCAGGAGCAGGTAATGCAGATATTGCAGTCTCTCGCGGGATACTCTCTGGGTCAGGCTGATAATATCCGCAAGGCTATAAGCAAGAAAAAGCAGCATATTATAGACGAGAACAGGCAAAGCTTCATTCACGGAGATCCAAAACAGAACATCAAAGGGTGTGTAGAAATGGGGATAACTGAAGCCGCAGCGGGCAGGATATATGACTCCATTATTGATTTTGCAAATTATGCTTTCAACAAGAGTCACTCTGCCAGCTATGCTGTAGTAACTATGCAGACAGCATGGCTTAAATATTATTATCCTGTAGAGTTCATGGCTGCAACACTTACAAGCTTCATAAGCAACTCTGTAAAAGTTGCTGAATACATCCTGACTTGTCGTGAAATGAAGATAAGCATTCTTCCGCCTGACGTTAATGAAGGCTTCAGCGCCTTCACTGCCTCCGGCGAAAGAAGCATACGCTATGGGATGTCTGCAATAAAGGGCTTGGGATATCCGGTAATTAACTCCATAGTGAAGGAGCGTGAACTGAACGGGAAATACAGGGATCTTCGTGATTTTATTGAGCGGACCTTAGGGCGCGAGGTCAATAAGAGAGCTGTAGAAAATCTGATCAAAGCCGGTGCACTTGATACTCTTCCAGGAAACCGTAATCAGAAACTCAGTGCATATAATTCTCTGATAGAAAACATAGTAAACGAAAGAAAAAACGGCATAGCAGGACAGATCTCCCTCTTCGATATGATGGGGGCTGACGATGCCAATGCTGTATCTGCCTTTATACTTCCGTCTGTCGATGATCTTCCCGAGGAAACAAAGCTCAATTTTGAAAAGGAAGTGCTTGGGGTCTACATATCCGGCCACCCGCTCCAGGCCTATGAAAATCTGCTAAAACGAAACATAACCAAAAGGACATCAGATTTCATCTATAATGAGGAAACCAGGGAAATTGGTGTTTCAGACGGCGCTACAGAAACCATAGGGGGAATAATAGCGGATATCTCACTGCGACAGACAAAAAGAGGCGATACATTTGCCATTATAAGTCTCGAGGATCTGGTTGGCACTATCGAAGTTTTTGTTTGGCCGGATGCGTATCAAAAGTACAAAGAAATACTCGAAGTCGATCAAAAGGTCTTCCTTACAGGACGTGTCAGACTTCAGGATGACCAGAGCACGTCAATGTCTGCCAATACTATCATGCTTTTTGATGATATGCCTGTAAAGCTTTATATAAGTTTTGACGATCTTGAGGCTTACGAAGAAAACAATAAGAAACTTATGTCTATACTCAATGCCCGTGAAGAAGGGCAGGATTCTGTCATCATATATCTGAAAAAAACAAAACAGCAAAAGCTTCTATCAATAAAAATAGCCGCCTCCGATGCTCTGCAGCCCCTGCAGGAAGCATTCGGAGACGACTCTGTAGCTATCCTCAGATAAATTTCTTTAATGCATCAACCTTATCGAGTTTCTCCCATGGGAGATCAAGATCATTTCTTCCAAAATGACCATATGCGGCTGTCTGCTTATATATAGGACGGCGCAGGTCAAGCATTTTTATTATTCCTGCCGGTCTCAGGTCAAAATTCTCCCTTACTATATCAACCAGTTTCTCATCCGATACCTTTCCTGTTCCAAAAGTATCAACCATGACCGATGTCGGCTGCGCCACACCTATAGCATATGAAAGCTGTATCTCGCATTTCTCGGCAAGTCCGGATGCTACGATATTTTTTGCTACATATCTTGCTGCATAAGCCGCGGAACGATCAACCTTCGTGCAGTCTTTTCCTGAGAATGCTCCTCCGCCGTGTCGTGCGTATCCTCCATAGGTATCCACTATTATCTTTCTACCGGTTAGTCCTGCATCACCATGGGGACCGCCTATCACAAAACGGCCGGTCGGGTTGATGAAGAATTTTGTATTATCATCTATGAGTTCTTTTGGAAGGACCGGATCAAATACATACTTTTTTATATCCTCATGTATCTGCTCCTGGGTCACATCTTCATCGTGCTGCGTAGAAAGCACTACTGCCTCAAGACGAAGAGGCTTTCCATCTTCACCGTATTCTACCGAAACCTGACTCTTGCCGTCGGGTCTCAAATACTTAAGAGATCCGTCCTTCCTTACTTTAGTAAGCTGTCTGCAAAGCTTATGGGCGAGCGAGATCGGATAAGGCATATATTCTTCGGTCTCATTGGTGGCGTAGCCGAACATCATGCCCTGATCACCCGCTCCGGTATCAAGGTCATCTTTTATATTTCCCTTTTTTGCTTCCAGAGCTTTATCTACTCCCATAGCAATATCCGACGACTGCTCGTCAATGGCGACAAGCACTGCGCAGGTATTTCCGTCAAAGCCGTATTCGGATTTTGTATAGCCTATCTCCTTGATCGTGTCTCTGGCTATCTTCTGCATATCGATATATGCATTTGTTGTGATCTCGCCCGTGATCAGCACAAATCCCGTACAACAGGCTGTCTCACAGGCCACCCGGCTCATAGGATCAGCTGCCATACAAGCATCAAGAATTGCATCCGATACCGCATCACAAACCTTATCGGGATGCCCTTCGGTTACGGATTCAGAAGTAAATAGTCTTTTTTCCATAATCTGTCTCTTCCTTTCAATAAAAAAGATCCGCCTGAGGCGGACCCGATCATCATAATCAAATCCTCTCATTGTTCGATCACTCGCTCAAGGTTGGCACCTTCCATCTGATACGCTATCAGCATCAGGGGTTGCCGTGGCTTCACAGATCCTTTGCATCTCCACCACTCTTAATAAGAAGAACGTCAAATATGAAGTTTTGATTATTATCGCAACGAAAAGATAATAACCTATATACCGACAAAATGCAAGAGCCCTGGACACATATGTTTGACATACCATAAAATACTTTTTATACTTAGGGAAAATGCTGATGCAGTCAGCATTTCTGTAGTAAATAACCTTTCAATCAGTTACTGGAGTTGTGATTCATGCCGAGAATCCTTACACAAAATCTAATACCGGGCATGGTAGTCGCAGAGGACGTCTATACCTACAATAATCAGCTTGTCCTGCTGAAGGATACCGAGCTTACCGATAAATCCATTACTAAACTGGAGTTCTATTCAATCCTGTCCGTCAGGGTTCGGGAAGATTCTGCCGCCTCTTCTCCTTTGGAGGAGATACCCCAGGAGGAGATGACATACAGTCAGAGGATAAAAGCATCCGCTGATTACAAAGAATTCAAGGCGAATTTTGAAGGTGCAGTAGAGGATTTCAAAGGTCAGGTGAATAGTCTCCTCACCGCAACTAAAGGAAGTAAGGTCGATACTGATGGCCTGTTAAAGGATACAAATAACATACTGAGAAAGACTCCTTCGGGGCTGCAGATCTTTGACATGCTCCACAACATGCGGATGTATGACGACCCTACCTTTGCTCATTGCATGAATGTAGCTCTTATCTGCCATGTCTTCTGACGATGGCTTAATATGCCTGACAGGGATGTGGATACTCTTACCGTTGCTGGAATGCTGCATGATGTTGGAAAGCTCAAGATTCCTGAGCAGATACTCGGCAAACCTGCAAAGCTTACCGATGATGAATATCAGGTAATAAAGACTCATACAGTAGAGGGATTTAATATCCTCAAAGAATTTGACTTGGACGATCATATAAAAAATGCAGCTCTGATGCATCACGAGCGCTGCGATGGATCAGGTTATCCTCTGGGACTTACTTCCGAGAGGATAGATGATTTTGCAAAAATCGTTTCTATCGCTGATGTCTATGATGCTATGACCTCTGCCCGCGTTTACAGAGGCCCCTTATGCCCTTTCAAAGTTATCGAAATATTTGAAAGTGAAGGCCTTCAAAAATATGATTCCAAATATATCCTTACATTTCTGGAATACATAGTGAACAGCTATGTAAATAACCGTGTACTTCTTTCCAACGGTCTTGAAGGGGATATTGTTCTGATCAACAAGCTTGATCTTTCACATCCGATGGTTCATTGCGGAAGCCATTACATTGACCTCTCACATGAACATGGTCTCTTCGTTGAAGCTATACTCTGATTAAAAAAGCCGCGCTCTATGCGCAGCTTTCGATGTCATATATCAGACAAAACAATTGTCATACCACCTTGAATTTGGATTTCTTTACTTCCATTCTGACATCATCTGTCTTGACTATATCTCCACCAAGATTCCTTATCTTTCGGTCAAAATCCTCATAGCCTCTTTCAATCAGTCTCACATTATCGATCACAGTAGTGCCCTCGGCGGCAAGTGCTGCCAGCACGAGAGCTGCTCCAGCCCTCAGATCGGGAACTACCAGATGTGCTCCGGTAAAGCCTTCTACTCCGTCTATGATAGCCGTATTGCCTTCTACACGGATATTTGCCCCCATCCTCATAAGCTCGTCTACATACTTGAATCTGTTTTCAAATATGCTCTCAGTTATGGTGCTCACACCGCCTGCCAATGCCAAAGCAACACCGGCCTGAGGCTGCATATCGGTCGGATATCCGGGATAGGGCAGAGTCTTTATATGCGTGGGCTGCAGCTTTTCAGAAGCCGTTACCCTGACCGCATCATCATACTCTTCAATGCTGCATCCTATCTCCTCCAGCTTTGCTGATATCGACTCCAAATGCTTTGGAATTATATTTCTAATAGTGATATCTCCGCCCGTGATCGCGGCAGCATACATAAATGTTCCCGCCTCTATCTGATCCGGTATTACACTATACGTGCAGGAATGGAGACGTTCTACTCCTTTTATACGGATCACATCGGTACCGGCACCCTTTATATTTGCACCCATACTGTTTAGAAAGTTTGCCACATCAACTACATGCGGCTCCTTCGCGGCATTCTCTATGATCGTCTTGCCCTCAGCCATAACAGCTGACAGCATAATGTTTATCGTTGCGCCTACTGTCACCACATCCATATATATGTGCGCAGCTGACAGTCTGTCGGCGTGGGCCCTTACTACTCCACCCTTGATATTCACGGATGCCCCCAGCGCCCTGAACCCTTTAACATGCTGGTCTATTGGACGACTGCCGATATCACAGCCTCCGGGAAGAGGCACCTCTGCATGACGATACTTACCTAAAAGTGCTCCTACAAGGTAATAAGAAGCCCTTATCTTCCTGATATTCTCGGTATCTATATTAACATTTTCTACCTGGGATCCGTTTACCTGTATAGTATGACGGTCGAGACGGTTTATTCTGACTCCGATGCCTTCCAGCGCCTCCATCATAACATTGGTATCCCTGACATCAGGAATATTCTCAATAGTAACTGTCTCATCCGTCATGATAGAAGCGGCAATAATAGCAAGAGCAGCATTCTTGGCTCCTCCGATCACAACCTCACCATTAAGGGCTCTGCCGCCATTTATTATATAGTGATCCTTATCCGTTTTCGAACTCATTTCTTATAAAAACCCGAATGCTATTGCAACGAGTACCGCAACTCCTATAAAATTCACTATGCTCAGGATCATCGTCACTGTAACCTTGGCCTTAAGCCCAGATGTACGGTTAAGCAGTTCCTCTTTAGTTTCCGCCAGCGATGCCTGGAGCTCATTTATCTTATCCAGCTGGCTCAGAGATCCCAAAGTCTGTGCCACATCTTCTGCTGTCTTTGAGTTCCCGGCTGTCACAGCCTTTGTTATCCGGCTTGCATTTTCCTCAACTATAGCCTGTACGTTTTTGTACAGCTTTACATCTTCCTTATGGATCGCGTCCGCAGACTTGGCAGCCACATCATTAGCATTCTGCTCCAGCATCTGTGCAAGATATGCCTTGGAGATCCCATCTTCCCTGGGAGTTTCTGCAGCCTGGGGTCTTACATTATCCTTCTGCTTTACATCAGCTCTCAGTTCCTTTATTGCCTGAAGCACCTTATCCGAACCTGCATCTATCTTTTGGCTCTGCTCCCTGAACCCCTCATCCATTCCTCTGTGAACGGCATCAATAGCTTCCGCCTGTCCATCGGCCAGTTTCCTCTGCGCAGAAACAACAGCCCGACCGAGTTCATCCAAATCCTTTCTTCCTACAGAGGGTGTCGACTGCCTCGGAGCCCTTCCATAGCCGTAGTCATCGGGTTCACCATAATCCATCCTTCCTCTAGGTCCGGAATACCTGCCACCCCTTACGTCGTCCATGGGCATATCATCATCATATCCTCGGCCCTGTCCGTCCATTCTGTCTACTAACCTGTCCATGAAATTATCCATAAGAAAAGTGTCCTCCCTCGCGAATATCGCGGCATAAAACAACACTAACTTGGTATTTTATCACTTGTATCTGTCTTTTACAACATCTAGTATATTAAATACTGTTTTTCGGACATAAAGCCCATTATATTTGTGCATCCTGTATCAAGATCATCAAAATGGAATCGATATATTGTACTGATTAACCAATCACATAAGGATTCATCCCATGATCAGATGACGCCGCTATTATATATCCTCTTCGATAATCTGCATCTCCAGGTAATCAAAGTCCACAGATTCCATAAAACTGTCCTGATAAAACCGGCATTTAGCGTTCCTTTTGAAATCATTAATGTTTATCTCAAGCCATATCGGAACCGGAAGATCCATCTCTTTACAGGCATTCTCCAAAGCTTTCAATACCTTGTGTGTCCGGGTATCATTGTCAGTATTACTGATCGTTGTGTCCTCCAGCATCCGATTGTCCTTAAACTGCCTGACCCAGATTCTCACCTTCCTGCCCGCTTTCCTTGATCTCTTCATTCAGACTCATCATTTTGGCATCAAGATCCGATACCATTTCCGCACATTCACTAAGCTCTCTCTTGATATGTTCCGGTACTGTACCGTCATATTTATAATTAATCTTATGCTCAAGAGAAGCCCAAAAATCCATCGCTACTGTCCTTATCTGTATCTCGACCTTGGTTTCCATTGTCTCGTGCGACAGGAATATGGGCACAGAAACTATCATATGAAAGCTCTTGTACCCTGAATCCTTGGGATTCTTTATATAATCCTTTATCGAAATAACCCGGATATCGTTCTGCCTGGCAAGCATATCAGCTATTCTGTAAATATCAGAAGTAAATGAACATATGATACGGAAACCAGCTATGTCATTCACATATCTGACCATATTGCTTACGGATACCTCGTAGCCTCTGCGTTTCAGCTTTTTTACTATGCTCTCAGGAGTTTTAATTCTTGATTTAATATGTTCTATAGGATTGTACTGATGTACATGTTGAAACTCATCATTAAGTATCTCGAGTTTAGTTCCGATCTCCTTCAGCGCCGAGTTATACAGAAGTATTATGGTATTCCATGAATCTACATCCTCGTAATTCTCTATATTATCCATTACATCCCCCCGAAAAAATAATTCCAATACTCCACAACGTCAGACATTCGATCATCATTCTGAGACTTCTATGGTATTTTTTTCTTCCTAGTAGTATAATTTTTCTCCGTGTGTTCGAAAGCCCAACCACACGTAAAAAAAATACAAGGAGAATAAACATGACTGAAAACAAGTATTCAGCAGCAATGTATGCTGCTCAGGGCGGTATTATAGCCGGCCTCTATGTAGTACTTACCCTTATCTCAAACGCCTTTGGTTTGGCAAACAGCGCTGTTCAGGTTCGGATATCTGAAGCCCTTACCATACTCCCCGCCTTTACTACCGCTGCAATTCCCGGTCTTATGGTCGGCTGTATCCTCAGCAACACGATAACCGGGTGTATTCTTCCCGATATAATCTTTGGCAGTATAGCGACTCTTATCGGAGCATTTGGAACGCGTCTCTTAAGAAAAACCAAAAGCTTTCTTTTACCGATCCCGCCTATTCTCGCTAATACTATTATAGTCCCTCTTGTATTGAAATACGCTTACAAACTTGATGGCACTTTACCTTATATGATGTTCACCGTATTTCTCGGCGAGCTTATATCATGTGGCATACTCGGACTTATTCTTCATAAACTTATGTCCGGCAGGCTCTCATTTCTCATTCATTAATATAGGTAAGAAACTCATTTCCCGCCGCTTCAAACATATCCTCGGAATCATGCATCCCCACATAATGTGTGGTTCCGAGTGACGGGTCATATACTATCGTGTTATTCATATCATAGCCTATGATCAAGACGGGTCCCCCGGGAGTTGACGCTATCACAGGACTGTCCTTTGAAACATAATAAAGCACATCGGACAGATCGATATTCATAAGAGGCAGTGCATCTCCTTCAATATTTGACTCCAAAAAACGGTCTGAGGAAATACCGGCCTCTAACATATCCTTGGAAGATGCTCCGGACCCGGCGTAGTAAAGTAAAGCATCAAGGCAGGCACTTAGAGCTCCATTTTCTCCGGCTCCTTTCAGATCCATAAGCTCAGTGATCGTATGCTTTGTGTCCCTGCTTCCCTTTCTCCATATATAATCATTTTCCATATTCAGCACTATACCGGCTGTATCAGAAGCCTCCCTTAATGCATCAGACACATCAGATCCTGCCCCCTGCACACTGCCTTTAGAATATATCAGGTAGCCGCTGCCCCTGTTATCACCGTCTTCTTCAGCAAATACCGTACGATCTCCTTCATACAGCGCAAGATCCGGCGTCAAAAGCTGAAGCCTTGATACAGCTATCTCGTTCGCCAGCTGAATCTCCGTAATATTTTCCCGTTGCTCGGTAGGCGCCGTGACGATCCTGTTCAATGTACTGCTCTCCATCACACTGCTCATGATCTGTGTACCATCCGCTGGCAGATATGTTCTTCCATCCTCCGATCTGACAACACGTTCAATATTTATCGTCGATCCGTCAATATTCACATCAGATACGTAGAAGCCGGGTTCATAGTATTCCTTCTTAACGTTTCCGTCGCTCCCTGTAATACTAAGCTTTGACATGGGGGTATAGGCCACTCCCAGCGGAGTTGTTACCTTATCGTTCAGGTCTATCTGCCCGGATATCATATCCTCCCCTATAAATCCAAGCAATCTTATCTTGCACCCCGGATCAGCCTTTACTTCCTTCATTGTTCCGTCCGACATATCGACAATTTTAATAGTATCAGCGTATTCAGTCACATCCTCACTAGATCCTGCTCCGACAGCTTCCCGGGAAATGAAAGCACCGATCCTGCTGCTTGCAGATGAAGCAGTTTCGTCAAAGGCTATGTCTGAAGCAAGAATAGTTGCCGTTTTCCTTGCAATATTTACTGAGTAAATTCTGCCGTCAAGATACAGATAAAATATCCCGGCCCTGTCCATATATGATAAAGTCCTGATATCAGCTCCAAGCATTTCCTCCGATCCATTATATGGAACCGTCGCTTCTTCTTCCACAAGATTGAGAGAGCTGTCATAATAATATACAACGGCGCATATCTGACCTTCATGTTCGCCCCTGTTGTGCCGCCCGTATACTAGAAATCTTACGTTCCCGCCCTCGTCAACTGAAAGGATCTTTATGTCATATCCCTGGTATCGTGTCCTTTCGTCATCATGATCATCATCTGTAAACGAAAAAACCTTCGCAATATGGGCTCCCTCTGCTTTATATACATAAAGATTCCCTCCTGTGACGAAGGCCACACTGTTTCCGGCATTATTCTCTGCAAGCTGTACATTCTTTTCGTGAATGCCCAGGATTATCTTATCATTGGCAAAAGATGATTTTCCGCCGGTGAATTCCTCGTTCATTGTCCTTTCATAATCCAAAAGGTACATT
>CADCRB010000256.1 GCA_902803745.1 uncultured Lachnospiraceae bacterium | reverse complement strand
TATCTTTCCGGTGCTCTGTCTCATCATTCAGTATACCGTTATAAGGCAATATAAGAGTTCCTTCAGCAGGCTTATATATATCTCTCTTAATCTGTATACCTTTGTACCGATCACATGCGCGATACTGCAGATATTCCTGCCCAAAACATCCATCATAAATCTCGCAATGGCCCTCGCCTCAGTATCCCTCTATGTATTTATGTATCTTGATCTTAATGATACTGTGGAGAAGATGCATGAGACTGAGATACAGGATATGCAGGGAGAGCAGATAAAGATGTACAGGCTTTTCGATCAGACTGCCACGGCATTTGTTTCTGCAGTTGAGAAAAAGGATGAATTTGTCAGGGGAAATTCATTAAGGATAGCGGAGTACGCAAAGGAAATAGCAAGGAGAGCCGGAAAGAGCGAGGAGGACTGTCGGAAGGCTTATTACGCAGCGATGCTCCATGATGTAGGTCTTATAGGTATCCCTGACAGCGTGATAAAGAATGATACCGATCCTGATAAGCGGGATCTTGAGACTATGAGAATGAAGCCTCTGATAAGCGAAGAGATACTGTCATGCATCACCGAATATCCTTATCTTTGCAAGACGGTGCGATATACCCACGAAAGATATAACGGTTCCGGTTATCCCGATGGGCTTAAAGGAAAGGAAATACCTGAGATATCAAGGATCATCGGTACGGCGGATGCCTATGTCACCATGACTACTAAAAAGAGGTACAGGGATGCCATACCGGGATTTATGGCGAGGGAGGTCTTCCTTAAAGGAGCCGGAGAGGAGTTTGATCCTGAATTTGCCCGGATAATGGTAAAAATCATGGATACCGAGAACACGGAATCGTCCGCCGGAAATACTGAGGAGCAGGAGACGGAGATAGTCTGCAAAGAGTACAGGGAGCATGTATCCCGTGGAGTTCCTGTAGATGAAAGCACAAGAAAGATCACCTTTGAATGTGAGCTTTCCAAAGATCCCGGGGTCAGATTCAGCGCTCCGTCGATAATACTTTTTGATTCCTATGACGGAAGGATCCATGACGGACAGAAGGATATAGAAAGGTACGGCTATCTTGAGTACGGTGAGATCTGGTTTGATAAAAACAGCGTTACGACTGCTGCGAGAAAAATAGAGGAAAAGGAAACAGATGATGCGGCATGCGGACAGAGTGATGACGGAAATCCGTTATATGAGATCATCGCGGGAAGGTATGAGGATCATCTGAAGATCGTTATGAAATCTGATGATTATGCCAAGGAGGTCATAGTGGCGCTTCCCAATGTATCCAAGGCATCCTATATCGGGCTTACAGGCGAGAACTGCAGGATCAAAAATATAGAGACATCTCTTACGGGAGAAAGCGTGCAAAGCGAAGATATGCCGAGGATCGCGCAGCCTGTCAGCTATATCGAGCATTTTGAATCTGATATTAAAAATATACAGATAGACCGGACTCTTTCTGCAGCAACGGAGGGCATCGAATTAAAGAACAGGCTGATCGTAAGATTCCATACCATGAGCCTCCCTGCGGCAAGTCTTGTATGGAACTGTCCTTATGTCATGATCTTTTCTTCGGATGACGGCAGCATCGGCGGGCCGAATTATAAGGAATACAATATGATAAAGCTTGACGGAGAGGATCAGGGAGACGGAGAATATGCCAAAAACAGGTTTGTAATGAAGAAGACAAAGGATTTCCCGGGCTGGGATGTCTGGAAGGAGACAAACAAGGAAGGCATAGAATGCGAGGTCTTCATTGAAAAAAGAGGAAGACAGGTGGTCTTTAAGACTGTTAATGTCGGTATAAGCATAGAAAATACGACTACAATAAAAGAGGAAGGTTCCAAGGTGTATGTGGCGCTCACGGGAGACCAGGTCGCCCTTACAGATATACGGATAACCTCTACCTGAGATACCTTGGGCGATCGCTTGATAAACCGAGCCCCTTTTATTACATGAAAGGGATACTTTTTTGTGTTTGTTATTTTTGGTTTTCGGGATGAAATATGCTTTTCTCGGTCAGAGCCAACGCTCATCCAAGCTAAGTACCACGTCGCACTAAGATTTGAGCTAATATGCTCGATAAATCTCGCATATTTGCCGCTCAAATCAAGTGCTTACGGGTACTGGATCTCGTCTG
>CADCRB010000255.1 GCA_902803745.1 uncultured Lachnospiraceae bacterium | reverse complement strand
TAACCACAAAATATAGTAGACATCCGGGGAGGTTTTGTTATATGATAGGTTTCGGTATTTCGAAATAGATACCGAAACTTTTTTATTTATGCTGCTTTATATCAGTTGCTTTATGGACTGATCAGATATTAATCTGTGTTAATTGAGGAGGGGGAAATGGAGTTTCTGGTCAATAAAAAGACTGCTGCGGTCTTATTTATCATACAGGGAATATGTACATTGACGATCATAATAGCAAATATCTTTGGAGCAGCTGCACCGGTACTTAATATCATTATGGGAGTGCTCATAGCCTTTACCGCGTCAGCACTGTGCTATATTTGCTGGAAATATGTGACTGACCTTGAGAAGACTCTTGGCGAGACTACGGCAGAGAACGAGAGAAATAAGATAAATATTGCGCGTATTTCAGAAGTGGCCAGGGGAGTGAATGAGGATATTGTTAAGGCCGAAGAGTCATTGTCTGAGATCCTTGGAGAATCAGAGGGGATCAATGATTCGCTCACGGGTATTTCTGAAGGTATCAATGCGAATAAGGATGCCATAAGCTCACAGTCATCACAGACTCAGGATATACAGGAGATCATATCCGATACGGGAGAGAAGTCCCGTACCATAATGGAGAGCACTGCCGATACAAGGGATGCTGCGGAGAAAGGCGCTGATGCCGTGAAACAGCTTTCAGATCAGGTAGACCAGGCGATCGACTTTGGAAGTCAGATGAAGAGCTCTGTCATGAGTCTAAAGGATAAATCGGAAGAGGTGAGGGAGATAAATGATCTGATACTCGCCATCACTTCCCAGACCAATCTGCTGGCACTTAATGCTTCCATAGAGGCAGCAAGAGCAGGAGAGGCAGGAAGAGGCTTTGCAGTGGTAGCTGATGAGATAAGAGCTCTTGCCGAGCAGACCAAGGATGCAACTGAGAAGATTACTTCCGTGCTTGATGGCCTTACTCATGATGCCGATGATGTGGCGATGAAAGCTGACCAGAGCGTTGAGATAGCCGGAAACCAGAAAGAGGCAGCAGCTTTGGCATCCGGTCAGTTTGAAGCTGTCTGTGATGGAGTATCCACGCTTGACAAGGATGCCCGAAGGATCAATGAGCTTGTGGAGAATCTGGAAGGCGCTAACAGTGGGATCGCCGATAATGTTTCTTCACTTTCCGCCTCATCTGAGCAGATATCTGCATCAACAAAGGAGGCTGCTGAGATAAGCACCAGAAATGTGGAGCTTATTGCTAATTTCCAGACGCTGATGGCTGAGATCAGCACCATGGTCTCGGAACTTAGAGCAGCAGGGTAATAATACAAACTAAAAATGGAGGGTACACGGCTGTCTCTATGTGCTTCTGTACGAGGCGGCCGTTTTTTATTATAATCGGATATTATGAAGAGAAATATCGTCAGGATTATTTTTCTACTTATAGCCTTGGGATGCTTTGGTTATGTAGGATGGTATTATTATGACCTTAAGAGGACTGAAAACGATGTATCCGCTCTTTCTACAAGGATAGGAGCGAGCAACTCTGCGCCCGGAGGTAATCCCTCAACTGATGCGGAAGCTGTCACAGCTGATGGTGAAGATGAGGAAGAGGGGCAGAGAGTGCTTTACGTTCTTTCTGATTTCGAACCTTTGCTTGATAAAAATCAGAATATCATCGGATGGATAACAATAGACGGGACAAAGGTCAATTATCCTGTAATGCAGTCTGTAAACGGCGACAGTAATTATTATCTTGATCATAATTTTGATCAGCAGGAGGATAAGAACGGATCGTTGTTTATGGATGACAGATGTGATGTCATAAAGCCTACTGTCAATCTTATCATCTATGGACATCATATGCGGAGCGGGGCCATGTTTGGTGACCTCGACAAGTATAAATCCGAAAGTTTCTACAAAGACCACCCCTATATCAGATTCAACAGTATATATGAGACTGGAACATGGCAGATACTGGCGGTCTTCGAGTCGAAGGTATATACGGATACCGACATAGGGTTCAGGTACTATGACTTTATCGACCCCGATAATGAGAAGGACTTCATGGCAGGAATTAATAATATGAAAGCCCTGTCCATGTATGATACAGGTGTCGATGCGCAGTGGGGCGACAGGCTCATCACGCTTTCGACCTGCGACTATGAGCAGGACAACGGAAGATTCGTGGTAGTTGCCAAGCTTATTGGATACTGATGGCAAGAAAGATAAAGAAAGATAATTCTACTGAATTCAGGCATTCGAATGCTTATCTAAGGACTTTAAGATGGGTTACGGATGTATATCTCATACTTCTGATCTGTATCTATCCCTTTATGGTAAAGCGGGGGTATTCTTCAACCTCCCACGTCAAGTATCAGTTCCTTACGGCTATATCATATTATATAAACTTTGGTGTCATTGCCATACCGGCTCTTATTCCCATAGTTATCCTTCTTTTTACAGCCGGAACAGTCAAATATCTGCATGACAGCAAAAAGAGTCTTTTAGCATTTATTAAAGAGATTAAGCTGTCGATCCCGGATATCTTCGTGCTGGCCTATGCCATATCCCTTATACTGTCTACGATCGTTTCGTCAAATAAAGGAGAGCTGCTCTGGGGATATCCCACCTGGAACATGGGACTTGCTTCACAGGTTCTTTTTGTGATGCTGTATTTTATTATATCCAGATTTTTTGATCTCTATGAGCTTGAGCTTATGATCTATGCTTCACTCATATCCTCTGCAGGAGTGTTTATCATAGAGATCCTGCAAAAGCTTGATATCAATGTGTTCGGTCTCTATACCGGTAAATCCCTTTCTACTTTAATGCTGTCTACCATAGGCAATATAAACTGGTTCTCCTCATACAACACTCTGATGCTCACTGTCAGTGCTTTTATTGTATGGTATTTTGACCGGTCGAAAAGGCTATACTGGATCGCATTTATTCATCTTATCATCAGCTCGGCAAGCATAGTTACTCAGAATTCCGACAGTGCTTATCTGGGATTACTGGCTATGACATCGATCTTATTTATCTGGTCCTTTGAAGAGCCCGAAAGACTGGAAGCCTGGTGCAGAATGATGCTGGATATCCTTATCACCTGGAGGATTGTGGGATTTGTCAGGGTTTTCAGGGGTAAGAAGGCAAGCAGCATAGCTGATATTTCACGGTTTATGGTACACAGTCCGTATATGTGTATACCTATCATTCTTTTGCTCCTGCTGTATCTTTACGTCAGTACGAAGGATCAGGGTAAGAAAAATGAGGCGGTAAAGCGTATGAGAAGGATTCCGGTAATATACATCTGGATGCTTATTTCCGGCGCTGTGATCCTTATCATTTACATCATTCTTAATACAAATAATGTTTTTCCGAAGAGACTTACTTCGCACAGCACATTGCTTTTCTTTAATATGCTATGGGGAAGTAAAAGAGGGGCGCTATGGCATGATGCCGTAGTCTCAATGATCCGGGAGTGGCAGGAGGAGCCTTTGAAGGTGATATTCGGTGCCGGGGCCGATCAGTTTTACAGTGTGGTAGATAAGTACGAATCAAGACAGATAAAGGCAGCGATCAGATCGGTAGCAACAAATGCCCATAATGAATGGCTGACAGCTTTTGTTAATTTTGGGATCATAGGCGGTATAGCGTATATTGGAATATTCATTTCTTCATTTTTCAGATATGCAATGCACAGAGATGAAACACCTTATGTTATCGCTGCGGCCTGCTGCATAGCGGCATATATGTCACATAATCTTGTCTCTTTTCAGCAGTTTGTCTGTACACCTTATATTTTTGTGGTGATGGGAATAGGAGAGCAGATCATACGCTCAGGATATAAAGGCGTGGACATTGCATGAAAACGTAGTAATATTATTACTGATGGAATTGGATTTGTTCATAATACTTTCATGAGCAGGCCTGATATGTGGTTTTGACATAAACAAGGGAGGAAAAATTTATGGGATGTACTGTAAATGACCGTAAGGTTGCAGTGGTCGGCTGCGGATTTGTAGGCTCGGCATCGGCGTTTGCGATAATGGAGAGCGGCCTTTTCTCTGAGATGGTTCTGATCGATGCCAATAATGACAAGGCATCCGGGGAGGCGCTGGATATCAGTCATGGTCTTCCGTTTGCGAAGCCTATGCAGATATATGCAGGAGAGTATAAGGATATCGCTGATGCTGCTGTAGTGGTGGTCACTGCAGGGGCGGGACAGAAGCCCGGAGAGACAAGGCTTGATCTTGTGAAGAAGAATGTCGGCATATTCAGGTCCGTAATCCCCCAGATAGCCGAATATAATAAGGAGGGCATCCTTCTTATCGTTGCAAATCCAGTGGATATACTGACGCACGCGGCGCTGAAGCTTTCCGGGTTTCCCGAGAACAGGGTGTTCGGTTCCGGCACGGTGCTTGATACGGCAAGGCTGAAATACCTTTTGGGCGAGCACTTAAGCGTTGATTCCCGGTCAGTGCACGCCTTCATCATAGGCGAACATGGGGACAGCGAGATAGCTGTATGGTCCAGCGCCAATGTATAAGGCGTGCCCCTGAATGATTTCTGCGAGCTCCGCGGACACTTCGACCATATCAATTCCATGAAGCGCATAGCCGAGAACGTGAAGAACAGCGCTTATGAGATAATCGAGAAGAAGGGCGCGACCTATTACGGCATAGCCATGTCCGTAAGACGGATACTTGAAGCCATAGTCCGGGATGAGAAATCAATCCTTCCGGTATCCAGCCTTCAGCATGACAACTACGGCATATCCGATATCACGATCAGCATGCCTGCTGTAGTCGGGAGGAGCGGAGTAGAAGGGACAGTCCCCATCTCCCTAAGCGATGATGAGATAGCAGCCCTCAAAGCCTCAGCCGACACCCTTCGCAAAGTCGCAGAAGAGGTACTGTGATTGAGTTCCCGCTATGATTATGCTAAACTCAAATCAACAATGATAAAACCATTATTAATGCTATAAGCAGGACATAAAAAAGGAGGCTCCCATGGATAAAAACGATGCTTTGAAGATGTTCAAGGAAGAGATTATGAGTAAACTCGATCCGGGGACGATCGAAGCACTCAAGAACGCAAAATCAAAGAAAGAAGCACTTTCACTTCTCGAGGATGTTTCAATAAAGCTTGATGATGATATGCTCGCTGCGGTTGCCGGCGGAGCTGAAGATGATGAAGAGGTCGGAGACTGGTGTCTCGATGATCAAT
>CADCRB010000254.1 GCA_902803745.1 uncultured Lachnospiraceae bacterium | reverse complement strand
TAGTCCGCCAGGATCCCGTGATCAGCCGCCTTTGCATATACTGCTTTTCTGTATACATCCTTCAGCTTTGCGATCTGGGCATCTGCCGGTCCTATTATCTGAAGCTTCCCATCTTCCCCTGAAAAGCTTAAGTTTCTGCCGATAACGGCTATCCTCTCCGCGGTAGTCTGCGCCCTGCCTTCATCCTTATCCTCTATGATTATCTGCAGAAGATGTCCCTCCGGAGGATATGATCCTATCCTCCGATAAGCGATCTCTTCTCTGTAGAATCCCCTGTAATCCTGGTGTGAAGCGGCGGTCACTGCATAATGCTCCGGCGAATAGGTCTGAATGACAACCTCTCCCATAAGCCGCCTTCCGCCCTCTCCCGAAAGTGCTGCTCTCCCGGCTCTCCCGGCTGCCTGGGTCAGAAGCTCAAAGGTTCTCTCGGCTGCCCTGTAATCTCCTGCATGCAGCGACATATCAGCTGCAAGGATCCCCATAAGAGTGACCTTCGGAAAATCATGACCCTTGACTATCATCTGTGTACCGATAAGGATATCTGCCTCCTCATTGGCGAATCCCGAAAGGATCTTCTCATATTCCCCCTTTCGCCTAGTGGTATCCATATCCATCCTGACAGTGCGCGCGCCGGGAAATTCTTTATTCACAAGATTTTCAACCTGCTCCGTACCCGCTCTCATTCCGCCTATATACCTTGATCCGCACTCGGGACAGGTCTTTTGCATCTTCACCTCATAGCCGCAGTAATGGCAGTGCAGCTTATTATCCCTGTGAAGCGACAAAGACACATCACAGTGGGGACACTTGTATACGAATCCGCATTTCCTGCATGTGACGAAGGAAGAGTAGCCGCGTCTGTTGAGAAAGAGCATAATCTGCTCGCCATGCTCCAGCCTGTCCTCCATAAGCTCACGGAGCTTCGCGGAAAAGATGCTCTTGTTACCTGAAACCAGCTCCTGTCTCAGGTCCACAGTATATACCACCGGCAGCTCCCCGCCGGTGATGCGTTCAGGCATCTCATAGAGTAAATATTCTCCACTCTCTGCCATACGGTAGGATTCCACCGATGGTGTGGCCGACCCCATAACAAAGGCTGCTTTAGCGATCTTTGCAAGCTGCCCGGCAGTCTCTCTTGCATGATACTTAGGCATCTGTTCGGATTTATAGGAGGTCTCATGCTCCTCATCCATCACTATGATCCCGAGGTCAGGAAAAGGTGTGAAAAGAGCCGATCTGGGCCCTATCATGACATCTATCTCTCCTCTTTCTGCTCTCAGGAACTGATCATACCTCTCTCCAGTCGAAAGCCTGGAATGAATAAAGCTTACCCTGTCGCCGAATCTTGCAGTAAAACGCACGACTGTCTGGTATGTAAGCGAGATCTCCGGGATCAGCATCACCGCCTGGTGCCCCCTTTTCACGATCCCGTCTATGATGTCTATATACACCTCGGTCTTGCCGGAACCTGTGACACCATGGATAAGTGCCGGCCTGATATCACCCTCGTCATATCTCGACAGCACCGAGCTTATTATCTCCTGCTGATCCATGGTAAGCTGAGAAACCTTACGTCCGTTAAGACCGCTGCCGTTTTCATGAACCGACACCAGCGGATTTCTGTAGGCCGTCTTCTTCTCGACCTCCACAATGCCGCGATCCTCCAAGGCCCTTATCACGGGACTCCCGACTCCGAGCTTTCCTGTGATAAGCCTCTTGTCCATAGCGCTTGCTTCAAGAAGAGCCTTGAGAAGTCTCAGCCTTGCAACCTGTTTTTTCTTTTCAAATTCCTTAACATATGAAAGGGCATCCTCATCGGATACGATAAGTCTTACAGTCTGTTTCTCCACAGGCTTGACGGGAGTCTTTTTGGGAAGGACAACCTTTAAGGACTGTATCAATGTGCCTCCGTAATAATGCTTCATCCATGAGGCGAGCTCCAGCAGTCTGTTTACCGGGCGATCCTTATTATCATCCTTAATGCTGATTATCTCCTTTGTCTTTGCCGGATCATACTCAGGCTCGTCCGTGATATTGACCACATATCCGGACCTTATCTTATCTGCTTTTCCAAAGGGGACCATAACAAGAGAGCCTAATGACACCGCGTTCATCAGTCCTTCAGGGATACGGTACTGAAAGGTGCGGTCAAGGCTCTCCGTTGAAATGTCTATTATAATGTCGGCAAAAAGCTCCGTCATTTTCTATGATTCTTTCAGGATCTCGTCTATCAGCACCCTCTCATCCATAGGATACTTCACACCTTTTATCTCCTGATAATCCTCATGTCCTTTTCCGGCAAGTATTATAACGTCGCCCTTCTTCGCATTATGTATCGCATATTTTATAGCTTCCTTGCGGTCAATGATCTTTACATACTCTCCGTCCGTCTTCTTTATGCCCGTCTCGATATCATCAAGAATGGCCTGAGGATCTTCAAATCTCGGATTGTCCGAAGTCAATATGGAAAGATCGGCGAGTCTCCCGGATACTTCTCCCATGTCAAAACGTCTGTTCCTGTCCCTGTTGCCTCCGCATCCGAAGACCGTGACAAGCCTTCCCGGCTCATATTCCTTAAGAGTGGTGAGCAGGCTCTCCAGGGCCATCGCGTTATGGGCATAATCGATCATCAGCGTAAAATCAGGCGATATCCCTATCATCTCTATCCTGCCCTTCACCTTTGTATTCTGTAAGGCCTTATTCATATCATCTTCCGAAACTCCGAGATGACGGCATACGGCTATGGCGCAAAGGGCATTATATACAGTGAATCTT
>CADCRB010000253.1 GCA_902803745.1 uncultured Lachnospiraceae bacterium | reverse complement strand
TCATAATATCTGATAGATGCCAGTGTACAAAAAATCGAGCACAGCGCACATATCACAATGGGAGCGACTATGTCTATGAATACATGAATATCGTCAAATAAAGGGGTACCCATTCTGGAACACCTTATATAAACAAATATAACGGACGATATCCAGGATACCCAGAATATGATATAAGATATGCTTCTCAGCTTTCCTTCCTGAACAAAAACAGTAAGAAGAAAACCAAGAAAATAAAACAGCAGTGAAAAAGAAATAAACCTCCCGTCAATGAAATATGACAGAGGAAAGATCAAAAGCTCAAATATCAGGACTATGATAAAAGAAGACAGCTGATATTTACCACTCTGCGCCGCATATCCGATAAAGAACGAAAGCAGGACCATTCCCACTCCCGAGACATAATAAAAGGCTCTGCTGAATTGAAGATAGAAACTGCCGGCTATGGCAACTGCATAGGCAATGTAAAAAAGCACCATTCCTATGTTAAAGTTTATCACCTCCAGCGGAATATCCGGACCGAACCATTTTTTGAGGGTTTTCTGCACTGTATCTCCCGTCCTGTATCAGATGAGGTCAGTATGCCCGTCATCCTTCAGGGCACAAACTACATCTATTCTCCTGAACAGTACATTTTCCACAAAGGGTTTCTTGATAAAATCAGCGGCTCCAAGCTTGTAATACTTGCTTATCGCCATGATGGATGCGTCCGATGCTGTAATAATAACAGGTATTCCTTTTGTCTCTTCATCTTCTTTAAGAGTCTTAAGTATACCCTCCGACATTTCATCATCCATAAACATATCAAGCAGGATGACATCCGGCCTTTCACTCTTTGCGGTAGCAATGATCTCCGTCCCGGTCCCGGCAGTTATCACCTCATAACGTCCCCCAATGATCTCCTTTGCCTGCTCAAAGACTGTGGGCATATCATCTGCTACAAGTATTCGTTTCATATCGGTCAAACCCCCCGCATCATGTCATAGCGGACACCGAAAAAAACGGCTTCCCAATGACACTTCTTTAATTATAATGACCGGCTGACAACTACCCGGTCAATTGAAAAAATCCACTATCTATGATAATATATTCGGCGCTTGTTTTCAAGAAACACAAGGAATGAGATACCGTACGTGACGTTTCCGGGTAAGTTACGGTATCAGCTGCGGACGGTCCGGATCAGATTATAATCAGCAATTATTCAAGGAGAAGCAAGATGGGCAGCATCAGAGAAAAATATGATTCAACGAAAACGGTTTTCTCATGTGAGGTTTTCCCTCCGAAAAAGGATAAACCTATAGAGCCGACTCTGGAAAAGCTTGGCGCTTTCAGGGAGATCGCTCCTGATTTTCTCTCAGTCACCTACGGAGCGGGAGGCAGCAATGCCGGACATTCAGTTGAGATCGCCTCATTTATCAGACGAGACGTCGGAGTAGATGTCCTGTCGCATATAACGAGTGTGGGCTTCTCAAGGGAAAAGCTGGACGCCGGTCTGAATACCTTCACCGAAAACCGGATCGAGAACGTTCTCGCGCTGAGGGGTGACAGACCGAAGGCTATGACAGATGAAGAATACAACAGCCGGGATTTCTTTCATGCTTCGGACATGGCGGATTATATCAAAAAGAATTATCCGGATTTCACGATAGCCGGAGCCTGCTATCCGGACAAGCACTTTGAAGCAAGGGATTACGACGAGGATATAGCAAATCTAAAAAAGAAGGTCGACAGCGGCTGCTCGTTCCTTATATCACAGCTATTCTTTGATAATGATAAATTCTATAAGATGACGGATCTTATGGAAAAAGCGCGCATAGATGCACCGGTTTCCGCCGGGATCATGCCGATAACCAGCGCAAGGATGCTGGGAACCACCGTGACGCTGTCAGGCACATCCGTCCCCAAGAGCTTATCCGATATCATAGCAAAATACGGGGAAGATGATGAGGATATGAAAAAAGCAGGCATTGAGTATGCTATCGGCCAGATCAGTGATCTTCTGGAGCATGATGTACGCGGTATCCACCTCTATGTGATGAATAAGCCCGAGGTAGCTAAGGAGATCTTTGAGGCTGTCAGATAGTCTCCGCTTTCTTATCTCTGGTCATAAGCTCTACCAGGGCATCCGCAGGCTTCTTGCCCTCAAAGAGCACCTGATTAACCTGACCGATTATAGGCATCTCGACACCATGCTTTGCCGCCAGATGCATGGCAGCCTTAGCAGAATAAACACCTTCGACTACCTGCTTGACCTCGGCCATAGCTTCATCTGCAGTCCTGCCCTGTCCTATCAGTATCCCTGCTCTCCTGTTTCTTGAATGCATGGATGCGCATGTAACTATAAGATCACCTATGCCCGTAAGTCCCTCGAAGGTCTCTCTCTTTCCTCCGCAGGCAACCCCGAGCCTTGCTATCTCATGGATCCCCCTTGTGATAAGAGCCGCTTTTGTATTGTCTCCGTAGCCCAGTCCGTCTGCGATACCGGCAGCAAGCGCTATCACATTCTTAAGGGCTCCTCCGAGCTCCATTCCGTACGGATCATCAGATGTATAGACCCGGAAAACATCATTCATAAATACATCCTGGACAAACTTAGCATCATTTTCATCAGCCGAGCCGGCTACTATGGCAGTCGGCATACCGCGTCCTACCTCCTCCGCATGGGTCGGTCCGCAAAGCACCACAACCCTGCTCTGGGGTATCTCCTCTTTAATTATCCCTGAAATGGTGTCAAAGCTCTCATCCTCGAGTCCCTTGGCGACCGATACTATGATCCTTCCGTCTGAAACATACTCACTCATACTCTTTGCGGTACTTCTCGAAAAAGGTGAGGGAACCGCAAGAACAAGGAGATCCTTATCCTGCACAGCCTCCTCCATATCGGTCGTAAAGATCATGCTTTCGGGAAGCTTCACTCCGGGAAGCTTCTCAGTCTGCTCATGATTCTTTTTAAGCATTTCTATCTCAGAAGCAATGGCAGAATAAACAGTCACTCCATGCCCGTTCACGCTGAGCAGCTTTGCAAGTGCCGTACCCCAGCTGCCTGCTCCGATGATACCGATATTTCTCATGAATTCATCTCCCCCTTGTTGAAGATATACGTCTTCTTCTCATTATGATGAATAAGCCGTATTATGTTTTCCCTGTGACGGAATACAGCCATCGCACAAAGAAGTCCTGTAATAATAACGCACTCTATGTAACCCGCCGTCGTAAGATTCTTAAAATGTCCCAGCCTTAAGGCTCCCATTATCACAAGCTCGATAAAAAATGAGATATAAAGGCAGATCGACCCCAGCGACACGTAATGGGTGGTAAAGAAGATCCCGAAGAAAACCACAAGACCGATAAGCACCAGAACAGGATCCATGGTAATTATCCATCCGGCTGTACAGGCGATCCCCTTGCCTCCCTTGAATCCCAGATAGAAGGGAAAATTATGTCCGAGTATCGCACCTGCCGATGCATATATCTTTATGATCTGCATCATCTCGGGATTTACTTCAGGCCTGTAGAATATGGCGAGG
>CADCRB010000252.1 GCA_902803745.1 uncultured Lachnospiraceae bacterium | reverse complement strand
GCCGTAGTTGCCTCGTTCTCTCCCAGTCCGGAAAGATCTATCCTGTCAACATAGACCCCGTCATTTATCACGCCGTCGTTTCCCGTTCCGGTCACCGAAGGTATCGTACATCCGGACGAACCTCCTTCTGTTTTTCCTCCGTCACCCAGCGCCCCGGCATCCTCTGACTCCGTTGCTCTTTCCGTTGTTCCTTCGGAATTATGAATCTCCCCGGCTCCGGCATGTATTGTAGAATCAAGAATGGACATACCGTATGCTGAAGTGATCGGAAGGACCGTGATCAAACCGGCCAGAAATATGGAAAATGCTCTTTTATTCATAATATAAAAAACCTCATATATCTATAACGCTCAGACTACCTGTATACTTGCGGTTTGTCCGATGCTGAACTATACTAAAAACCCAGCAGGCTCACTACGAGAGGGACCAGTATCATTGCCGCAACCACAGTAATGATGATGATTCCCGCCATCCTCTTTTTACGCTTGCCCTGAAACATTTGAAAAAACATAATTACCTCTTTATATCAACCTCAAAGGAGTAGCATGCATTTTACAGTTCCTATCATAATAATAGCATTCTGTGTCGTTTTCAAGATGATCGTGGACAGAAAACCAAAAAGCGATCCCGATGCCGATTTTCTGGCGCTTGAGCGCAAGGCAAACCTCACTCCGCGAAAGGATATCTCCGGTCTTCCCTATATCAGGGTCCCTGCCTCCGAGCTCCCTCTTGACGTTCCGACGGATCGCGAGGAGGTACAGGAGTATCAGGAGACTATCAAAGGCATGTCCGACAAACAGGTACTTAACCTTACCGGGCTTACAAACACCGAGCTGAAACTGGAATACGGTGCCCCCAACATCAACATCCTGTCAGCCGCCGACGCCAACTATACCAGGCTCGTACAGGCAATATCCTATCTTGCCGCTGACTACATAGATCATCAGCATATCACCGAAGCCAGGCAGCTCCTTGAGTACGGTGTCAGCATTGGCACGGATTCCAAAAGGACATATCTTATGCTTGCCTCGATCTATAAAGAAGAAGGTCACTCCGAAAAAATTCAGGATCTGATCGAGTCTGCAAATAAGATCGAGTCACTGCTCAGGGAGAGCATAATCACTTCACTTACAAAAATGAGCTCTGAAGAATAAAGATGCTCTCTCAAAATCTCTTTATCTCATCATCTCCCGTCGTAGTCTTATCAATAGCGCGGATCACCACAAAATAGGAATAATCATCATTGACCTTTACCTCAACTCTGTCACCGGCTTTATGTCCCATTATCGCAGATCCTATCGGCGACTCGTTGCTGATACGCCCCTCCAGAGAATTACCCCTTATTGAAGTTACAACCTTGTAGACCTGCTCCTCATCATCCTCTTCAAAATACAGCGTGACCGTATTATTGATCCCGACTTCGTCATCTGCAGAGGCATCAGAGATGATTCTCGCATTTTTGAGCATTCTCTCCAGATATCTTATTCTGCCCTCGTTTTCATTCTTAGCCTTTTTTGCAGCATAGTATTCAAAATTTTCCGAGAGGTCCCCCTGTGCTCTGGCTTCCTGCACTTCACCAATGAGTTTCGGTCTTATCACATACTTCCTCTCATCTATTTCGGCCTCGATCTTCTCAATATCTGACTCCGTCAACTGCGGTCTGCCGTTATACATTTTTATTTACTCTTTTCCAGCACTTCCACAGTTGACAGTGCTATGGACATCTCTTCATCAGTAGGTATCGCATATACCCTGACTTTGGAATCAGGCTTGGAAATAAGCCTCGCTCCCTTTCCATTTTCGTTGGCTTCATCATCAAGCTCCACGCCAAGGCCTTTAAGCCTGTCACAGACATGTTTCCTTACCGAAGAAGAGTTTTCACCTATCCCTGCCGTGAAGGTGATGGCATCAGCGCCGCCAAGCACAGCCATATATGCCCCGATGTATTTTACGATCACGTAAATATAAGTATCAAACGCCCTTATTGCGGCCTTATCACCGGCCTTATAGGCATCCCTGATATCTCTCATATCCGAAGACTTATAGTCAGAGAGACCGTACACTCCAGATTCGAAGTTCAGTATCTTCATTACTTCATCAAGACTCTTTCCTGTCTTTTCAGTAAGCGCATGTACTATCTCGGGATCCAAAGATCCGCATCGGGTCCCCATGATTATGCCGTCAAGCGGTGTATAACCCATGGAGGTATCAACAGATCTGCCTCCGTCAACAGCTGTTATTGATGCACCATTCCCCAAATGGCAGACTATTGTCTTTACATCCCTGATATCCCTGCCCATTATCGCCGCGGTCTCTCTGGATACATATTCATGGCTCATTCCATGAAAGCCAAACTTTCTGATACCGTATTTTTCATAATATTCATACGGTATGCCATAAAGATAAGCCTCCTCCGGCAGGGTCTGATGAAACGCTGTATCAAATACTCCCACCATTGCGGTATCAGGCATCACCTTCCGGCAGGACTTTATCCCCTGAATATTTGCGGGATTATGCAGCGGTGCAAGATCACTGCACTCTTCGATCACTGACATTACCTCCGGTGTGATAAGGACAGCCTCGGTGAATTTGTCTCCTCCATGTACTATCCTGTGTCCTACCGCGCCGATCTCCGAAACATCTCCTACTACTCCTTTTTCGGGATCTGTCACGGCTTTTATAAGTGTATCCACGGCAACATTATGATCAGGAAATTCCACATCCTTTTCAAATCCCCTGTCGCTGCCTGTGACCTCATACTTGAAATGTCCTCCCCCTATACCTATTCGCTCGCAAAGACCTTTGCATATCACAGTTTTGGAATCCGTCTCTATCAGCCTGTATTTCAGGGATGACGAACCACAGTTGATCACCAGTACTTTCATAAAATAAATCCTCCTTAAATATACTTCTCCGCGAGTATCACAGTATCTGCTCCCTCGTCGTATTTTGCAAGCGTTGCCGGGACATCAATGATCCGCTGGTTTGATGAACCGCGGAACTTGAGCATAATATTTTTTTGATCTATATGAAATTCCCCATCCACAAGGACATCCGTACACCTGAGTATCGGTATTGTATCTTCGGTGTGGCAGCGCTTATAAAACCTGCTTACAAGCTCCTCAAGCGTATACCCGGAATAAATCCATATATCCGCTTTCGGTATCTCCTTTTTCACACGCTCTACAAGTCTCCGTACTGCCGGCTGATTGGCGGGCTCCATGGGCTCTCCTCCCAGAATGGTAAGTCCCCTTATATATTCAGGCCTAAGAGAATCAATTATGAAATCCTCCGTTTCAGCAGTATATTCCTGACCGTACTCAAAATCCCATGTCTCGGGATTAAAGCACTCCTTGCAGTGGTGCGTACATCCTGAAACAAAAAGGGAAGTCCTGCAGCCTTCCCCGTTTGCTATATCACACTCAAATATCTGTCCGAATTTCATGCGCTGTTCAAACCGGTCTTTGCTCAGCCGCGCTGCCCTCTACTACCGCAGTGGACATATGCAGTACCCTTTCCTGTATCTCCTGAGTCCGTCCCTGATTCCAGAAATTAGTACCTATGTATCCACAGGTCCTGCGGGCAACATTCATCCGGTTCTGATCCTCATTTCCACAGGAAGGACATCTCCATATCAGCTTCCCATGCGGATTCGAAACCACCTGTATCTCGCCGTCATAACCGCACACCTGGCAATAGTCACTCTTTGTATTCAGCTCGGCATACATAATATGCTCATAGATAAACTGCATAACCGACAGCACTGCCTCAATATTATCAGTCATCTTAGGCACTTCCACATAGGATATAGCTCCACCCGGAGACAGCGCCTGGAAATCAGACTCAAATGCCAGTTTCTTGAATGCATCTATCTTTTCGCGAACATTAACATGATACGAATTAGTGATGTAATTATGATCTGTCACATCCTTTATCTTGCCGAATCTCTTCTGCAGGCACTTGGCAAACTTATATGTCGTGCTCTCCAGCGGCGTGCCATATACAGAGTAATCGATATTTTCAGCCTTTTTCCACTCCGCGCATTTATCATTCAGCCTCTGCATGACCTCAAGTGCAAAGGGTCTCGCATCCTCATCTGTATGGCTCTTGCCGGTCATATATTTACACATCTCATAGAGTCCTGCATAGCCCAGCGATATGGTTGAATATCCGTTATACAGTAATTTGTCTATCTTCTCACCCTTTTGCAGTCTTGCGATCGCTCCGTGCTGCCAGAGTATGGGCGCCACATCCGAGGTCGTCCCGAGAAGTCTTTCGTGCCTGCACCTTAAAGCCCTGTGACAAAGCTCCAGTCTGTCATCCAGTATTCTCCAGAATCTGTCCATGTCCCTGTTGCTGGAACAGGCCACATCCACAAGATTGATCGTAACGACTCCCTGATTAAACCTGCCGTAATACTTATGTTTCTCTCCCTCCGGACTGAATCTGTCAACGGTAAGGAATGAACGGCAGCCCATGCAGGGATATACATCGCCGCTCTTATATTCCCTCATCTTCTTTGCGGAAATATAATCGGGAACCATACGCTTTGCCGTGCACCTGGCCGCAAGCTTTGTGAGCTCCCAGTATTTGGAGCCTTCCCTTATATTATCCTCATCAAGCACATAGATGAGCTTTGGGAAAGCAGGAGTGATGTATACACCTTTTTCATTCTTTACTCCCTCTATACGCTGCTTAAGCATCTCCTCTATGACCATTGCAAGATCGTCACGAAGTCTGCCCTCCGGTACCTCGTCAAGGCACATAAATACAGTAATAAAAGGAGCCTGACCGTTTGTAGTCATAAGCGTAGTGACCTGATACTGCATGGTCTGGACGCCATGCTTTATCTCAATCTCAGTACGCCTCTCCGCTATGGCATTTATTCGATCCTCATCCACAAGGATATCGTTTTCCAGCATCTCCTCACGGACTTCCTTCCTGAATTTCTGTCTGGAAACATCCACAAAAGGAGCAAGATGGGAAAGGGTTATTGACTGTCCTCCGTACTGTGAGGAAGCTATCTGTGCTATGCATTGTGTTGCGATATTACAAGCGGTCGAAAAGCTCTTGGGCTTTTCTATCATTGTATCGGATATGACAGTGCCATTCTGAAGCATGTCATCAAGATTTACGAGACAGCAATTATACATATGCTGGACATAATAATCACTGTCATGGAAATGTATCACCCCTGCTCTGTGCGCTTCAACCACATCCTTAGGAAGGAGAACACGGTTTGTCAGGTCTCTGGAAACCTCTCCTGCCATATAGTCTCTCTGCACTGAGACCACCATAGGGTTCTTATTCGAATTCTCTTCCTTGACCTCCTCGTTATCATACTCCACGAGGGTAAGTATCTTGTCATCCGTGGTATTGCTCTTTCTCGCAAGCTCACGGCTGTACCTGTATATAGTATAAACAGTGGCTACTTTATAAGCTCCCTCCTGCTGTATAGCTTCTATTACATAATCCTGTATCTCCTCAACCCCTGCCTCATGGTCGAGATCCTTGAGCCTCAGGCGTACCTTCTCCTCAATGACTGTTACCTGGGAATCCAGCAGGCGATCTTTCTCTCTGACCTCATTATTTGCCTTCTTGACGGCTTCGATGATCTTGTCAGCATCATAGGTTACCTCTTTGCCGTTCCTCTTGATAATATTCATCCCTAATTCTCCCCCGAAAATTAATATGCTGCCCGCATCTGGTTTACATAGTATCCCGGCATTTTCGCAAATTAAAGACCATACGGGCTTCGTATGGCCTTAATTAGCGGAAAACCGCCATATTTAGTAAGCCAAACCTTGTCGACCACAACATGTAGATATATATTAACTCTCATTTGTGCTCTTGTAAAGCAAAAAATATGTATACATTTTTATCTGTCCCTGCTTCTTATGATAATGCTATAATAATGAGGGTTTTGAGCAAAAACGAGTAAGGGGAATTATATGATAAATAAACTTCGGAACCAGATAAATGAATACTTCGTGGGTAAGGCAGATGTAGTGGACAATGTTCTGATATGCCTGCTTTCCGGAGGCCATGTTCTTCTGGAGGATGTACCCGGTGTCGGCAAAACGACGCTGGCCAGAGTACTGGCAGAATCAATAGGCTCCGACTTCGGACGTATCCAGTTCACTCCGGACACACTGCCCGGAGATGTTACAGGCATGTCAGTATATAATATGAAAACCGGGGATTTTGAATACAGAGAGGGAGCCGTGATGCACAATTTCCTTCTGGCCGACGAGATAAACCGTACCTCGCCTAAGACCCAGTCAAGCCTGCTTGAAGCAATGGCAGAAGGACAGGTCACGGTAGACGGTAAAGAATATCAGCTACCTGACCCGTTCATGGTCATCGCTACCCA
Source organism: uncultured Lachnospiraceae bacterium (assembly GCA_902803745.1). Classification (GTDB taxonomy): domain Bacteria; phylum Bacillota; class Clostridia; order Lachnospirales; family Lachnospiraceae; genus NK4A144. The sequence continues at coordinate 14,852 of CADCRB010000252.1, read as the reverse complement.
GAATCCTGTAGAGTTTCTTGGGACCTACCCTCTTCCTGAGGCTCAGCTTGACCGTTTTATGATGAGGCTGTCCATAGGCTATCCCGAAAAAGAATCCGAGATCCTGCTGACAAGAAATTCTCTTGAAAACAAGTCACTGCCCTCCGGCAGCGCTGTCTGCACGGCAGAGGATATTATAAATATGAAAAAAGAAGCAGAGAGTGTACATATTACCGACAAGCTTCTGGAATACATTCAGGAGATATCCATGCTGACAAGGAAAGAGGACAGCTTTCTGACAGGTGTAAGTCCCAGAGCTACCATATTTCTTTCCAAAGCTTCCCGTGCTGCGGCTTATCTGGCAGGCAGAGATTTCGTCAAGCCTGATGATGTCAAGGCTGTTTGCGTGAATACCTTCCATCACCGTCTGGCTCTCACCTCTCAGGCCAGGATAAAAAACGAAAGTGTGGACTCCCTGCTAAAGGGACTGATCCTGAAAGCACGGATCCCGTTGGAGTAAAATATGAGAAGAAACCGGCTTATCCTGGCTGCTCTCTGGATATTGTCAGTCATCTGCATAAGCTTTTACGGCGGCAGCGTAAGCTACGGCTTCTTCGCAGTAGTTACTCTCGTCCCTGTCGTTTCCCTGATATATCTTCTGCTTGTCCTTTCGCGCTTCAAGATATATCAGCATTTCGAATGTCCGGAGATAGTAAGTGACCATATTGTTCCCTTTTATTTTACACTGCAGAACGAAGATCTTTTCGCTTTTTCCGGTATCAGGGTCAGCTTTTACTCAGACTTTTCATCCATCGAGGGTTTAAGTGATGATATCGAATACGAACTCCTGCCAAAGACCAAAATCAAAAAAGAAACCGGTCTGATATGCCGCTACCGGGGAGAATATCTGGTAGGAATAAAGTCTGTTACCCTTTGTGACTATCTAAGGCTCTTCAGGATAACCTGTAAAAACAGGGAGCCGGTCCGGGTAACCGTCAACCCGGACATAAAACGCATAGACAATATCAAAAGCTTCGAAACGGACGCAGTTTCTGACCGGGAGAATGAAGCAAATCTCTCCCACCCCGATGTTACTGTAAGAGACTATGCCACAGGAGATGATATCAGACGGATAAACTGGAAGCAGACAGCAAGGCTTCAAAAGCTTACAGTCAGAAATTATATAGGAGAAGAAAAGGATGGTATAGGTCTGCTGACAGATACCGAACGCATAAGCAGCAATATCAGCGACTATCTTCCTGTTGAAAACCGGATCCTCGAGATCTCACTGGCGCTTACGCTTTTTCTGAAAGACCGTAACATCCCGGTATATGCATATACCCTGCGTGGGGAAGGAGCAGGGTGTGTCATAGACTCGTCAGATTCCTTCAATTCATTTTACAAAACGATGTCGTCTGTCATTTTTGAAAGAACACAGGACAGATCCGGAGCTTATGCATCATTCATGGACAATCGTGAGCTGCATTCAAAGCGCATCTTTTTTATCATAACTTCCCTGGTCGACGATCCCGTCAGGGAATTTGCCAAATCCCTGAATACCGGCAATGTTGACGTCGTGATATATCTTGTAAAGAATATCCCCGCAGGAACGTCAGAGAGTGACAGTTTCTTTCATACAAAGCTCCTCACCGTTCCTGCCGAAGGAAACCTGAGTGACTTCCTGTAGATATGAATATGACCGCGCTGATCTATGACTTGATTTATATAATCCCGGTTACAGCAGCTGCAGAGTTCTGTTATGCAGGCCTGGCAGATACGCAAAGCATTTCACCCCTTGTATGGGCTGCTGTTTTGCTGCCCTCCGTTTATCTTACACTGCTTTGTCACCTCAGCCTTAAAGCAAGGCTTATGCTTACCGGAGTTACCTTAGCGGGCATCGCCGGCATCATTATAGTATTCAGACAGCTGGCTGATCACATATCCCTGTCAGATAAGGCATACCTTTTACCGTTTCTTCTGATATCAGTATTATCATATGCTGCGGGCATTCTTATGACACGTTTTACCTCTGCAAGGATTGCCGGCGCTCTCATATGCCTGCTTCTTCCTGTCCTTGCCCTCTTTTCAGTCATTCATCTGCATAAAGCCGGTATTTTCTCAGCAATGTTCGTTATGATCATTTCGACCGCTGACAGGATACAGCACAGATGGAAGAAGGAAGGCTTCACCGACAGAAAGACCCACATGGTATATACTGCTCCGTTTCTTGTGATCATCATAGCTGTCTCATCATTTATCCGCTATCCGGCAGAACCCTATGACTGGCATTTTGTCATTGCCCTGCGTGACGGTATAGTTTCCGCAGCAGACAGGATAAGCTATATTTTCGGGACGACAAACGATGTTATCACCGGTTTTTCCGATGACGGCTATCTGTTGACAGGACTGCATTCAACCGGGAAGGCTGTGCTCACTCTTACTGCCCGTACGGATACCGGCTCTCCCGTATATCTATACGGCAACGTTTCGGACTCATTCGACGGACATGGCTGGAAACATACCGATGATTCCCCCATTCCGGAGCGGACCTTTGACGTTCTCGAAAGTATAAGCTCAGTAAAGTCATATTCCGATCTGCTGACGGATTACTACAGAGAGTCAGATATTTCCGTTGAATACACTGATCTGAAAACCAGATACCTCCTTGCTCCCTCCAAGCTAACTTCAGACTTCTCCTCCTCAGGAAAAGCCTCCGCAACGCAAAACGGAGGAAACTACACCTTCCGGCGCTGCAATCCCTATCATCTGAAACTTAATGAAAGCTACCTTCTGGCCAATAAGGATAATCCGGCATTCATGGATTATATGCAAAGCAATGCACACCCCGATGAAAAAAACTGGAAAGAAGCTCTTAATGTTATAAAAGAAGATAATGCCGGCGGCGTACTGTCCTACGACAAATATCCCGCCTACAAGGAACATATCCTGAAGTATTATACGGAAGATGTGCCCCTTTCCCCTGCCCTTAAAGAAAAGCTGGAACTTCTTTATTCCGGATCAGTCAGCAAATTCGAAAAAATGAAACGGCTTGAGGCTGCCATGAATCAGATGAAGTATACCCTGGATCCTGCGCCCGTTCCGGATGAAATCAATTCATCATCCGGATTTCTGGATTATTTTATTTTAGAAGGAGACGGTGGTTACTGCTCCTATTATGCCACGGCATTTGCGCTGCTCGCCCGCTCCGAAGGACTGCCGTCCAGATATGTCCAGGGCTACCGGATAAACGCTGACAGAAAAGGAACTTATACCGTAACCTCTGACATGGCGCATGCATGGCCGGAAGTCTATTTTGAAGGAAAAGGCTGGGTAATTTTCGAGCCGACTCCCGGGTTTTATTCGGAGTCCATATGGGCTACTAAAAACGAGGCGTCTACCGCCATCCCCGACTCCATTCCGGTCAAGCCGGTATTTGACCCGCCATCAGCTGTCCCGGTCAGCGCATCGGTATCCCAGGATATGGCAGCAGGACGTCAAGTCAGCGCCGCTTTTTTCCTGATACCGCTTTCACTTATCGCTTTATTCTTTATCCTTTTCATCATTATCGGAAGGATCGTCCGCCGAAGGATAATATCCGGACTTGATGATATGTCAAAGCTTAAATTTCTCGCCCGGGACAGTCTCAGCATCCTGCAGCTTCTAAGACTCGGCATACGGGAAGATGAGACTCTGTCCGAATATAAACAAAGACTCCTTCCGGAAATCGGTGAGGCGCCCCTGTCTTTCATTCCCGGCTACGAAGAACTGCTCTATTCAGAAAAAGGGACCATCTGTATGACGCCTGAAGAATTTCAGGACTGTCGGACGAGACTGCTGTCTCTCCTTAAGAAAAAGAACCGTTTCAGATACATCCTGAGGATAATACTCTGATAACTCAGGCCTTAAATGCCCACAGCTTATTAAGAATAAAATTCACCGGAACGCTTATGACCAGATTCAAAAGCGGCGCAATGAATTTTGATATCCCTATCACATCCACCCAGACATATGAAAGCACGTTTGCAAGCAAAAGCCCTGTGACACCATAGGAAACATAGGTCTTAAAGAGAGCTGCCGGGATATTTCTTTTTTCCCCTTCCTTCGCCGTAAATACATACTTATTGTTCCAGAAGAAGGACCAGGCGACGCTTAAGATAAAGGCGATGATATTAGCTGCAAAATAATCCCATGAAAGATGAAAGGGCGACAGCGCGAGCAGGGCTGCCACATTTATCGCATAACTTAATAAAGTATTGGAAACTCCGACTATCCCGAACTTGATAAACTGGATTAAAGTCTTCTCCCTCTCCTCCGAAAGCCTGATATGACATAAGGAGAAAAGTCTTTTTATAAATCCATCCATGATCCACGCCCCTTCCGCTTACACAGAGATTATATATTATTAGCCAAAGCGGCACAATACTGTACTTCTTAACGGACACCATTTGATCTACTCTTGACATATACACAAAGAACAACAGATCCGAAGCATTGACAGTATGACAGCAAAAGCAAAGACAGGAGGGAACAAATGACTATGATGATCGCAATATTATTTGATATATTGATACTGGTTTATTTTGGTAGTAAAGTGGAGATAACGGCTATTCTTGCAGAAAGCCTCGCTGACCGCATCACCGCTGTTGCAGCAGCACACAAAGGCAGGAAGCCTGAAGGACGTTACCCATACAGCCGGACGGCCCGCAAAGCGGATCGCCGGGACAAACAACGCGGCAGGGCCGCATAGATTCTTGCGCGAAATTCCTATTTCTCGCGCACGAAGTCAAAGTAAATTCACGGAGGAAAAAAGCATGCCTGTTGTAGAAGCCTATATGGTTCCTCATCCGCCTATTGCAGTTCCCGAAGTAGGAGGCGGAGAAGAAAAGAAGATACAGTCCACGTTGGATGCGTTTGACCGTATTGCCCGGAGGATAGCCGAGATACGCCCGGATACAATTATAGTTACCTCACCTCATGCGACGATGTATGCGGATTATTTCCACATCTCTCCGGGAAGAGCTGCCAAAGGTGATCTCAGAAGCTTTAACGCCCCACAGGTAAGATTTGACGTGGAATACGACACCGATCTGGCAGATAAGATAGCGGCCGCTGCCGACAGGGCAGGCATTCCGGCAGGTACCGACGGAGAGCGTGATCCCCGTCTGGATCACGGTACCATGGTACCCCTTTATTTCATAAATAAGAGATATACAGGTTATAAGCTTGTCCGCATCGGTCTGTCAGGCTTTTCCCTGGATGTCCACAAAAGCCTTGGACGTGCCATAGACAGCGTTGCAAACCGTACTGACAAAAAAATAGTGGTGATAGCCAGCGGAGATCTCTCGCACTGTCAGAAAAAAGACGGACCTTACGGATACAGACCGGAGGGTCCGAAATACGACAGCCTGCTGATGGATGTGATGCAGCGCTGCGCTCTTACCGAGCTTTCACAGTTTGACGAGGATCTTCTTGACCGGAGCCAGGAATGCGGTCACCGATCCTTCGTGATCTTAAGCGGAATTCTCGATTCCCACGAGGTAACCTGCGAGGTTCTGTCACACGAAGCGACATTCGGTGTAGGCTACGGGCTCGCCATATTCAGTATAAATGATGATACTGCATCAGGAAATATCAGTGCAAAAAAGGAGGGAACAGATGCAATGGATGCATATGTAAAGCTGGCAAGGGATACGATATTCAGCCATGTGAAAGGCGAAAAGCTCCCGGATCTTACCGGGCTCCCCGATGAGATGATGAATAAAAGAGCAGGAGCCTTTGTTTCCGTTCACGAATTTGGCATGCTCAGAGGCTGTATCGGCACCATAAGCGCAACCTGCTCCAATGTAGCGGAGGAGATAAGGGAAAACGCTGTATCAGCTGTATCCAGAGATCCCAGGTTCTCACCTGTACGGGAGGATGAGCTGGATGATCTTGAGATAAATGTGGATGTTCTGGGAGATGCAGAGACGATCAGCTCTCCTTCCGAACTGGACGTTAAGCGCTACGGAGTTATAGTCACAAACGGAATGCGTCGAGGACTTCTCCTTCCAGATCTGGACGGAGTGGATACCGTAGAGCAGCAGATAAGCATTGCAAGACAAAAAGCCGGCATAGATCCTTCCGAGGAGGTAGAGCTGCAGCGCTTTGAGGTAGTGAGGCATGTCTGAGGTTTCGGTATGTCCTGTATGTCCACACAGCTGCCGCCTTGCTCCGGGGCAGACCGGTCTTTGCAGGGCAAGATGCAATAAAGATGGAAAGATAGTTCCCGTAAGCTTTGGAACCCTGACCGGGATCGCCCTCGATCCCATAGAGAAGAAACCCCTTGCGAGATTCAGACCGGGAAAACGCATTCTTTCAGTGGGAAGTTTCGGCTGTAATATGAGCTGTGCCTTTTGTCAGAATCACGACATCTCACAAGTGGGGATAGACAACGTCTCACACACGGAAAGGATGTCTCCTTCCGAACTGGCTGAGCTGTCTCTTGAGCTCAGTCATACTCAAAACAATGCCGGCGTGGCCTATACCTACAACGAGCCCCTGATCTCATATGAATACATACTGGAAACAGCAAGACTTGTACATGATACAGGCCTTGTAAATGTGCTCGTCACGAATGGAAATATAAGACAGGAGATATTGGAAAAGGTTCTTCCATACATCGATGCAATGAATATAGACCTTAAGGTTTTTTCAGAGGAAGGCTACAGATCCCTTGGCGGAGATTTCGAAACCGTAAAAAGCTTTATCCGAAAGGCTGCCTCCGCCTCGCATATTGAGCTTACTACCCTTATAGTACCTTCCCTGAGCGACAGCGAAGAGGATATGGAAAAAGAAGCCTCGTGGATAGCTTCCATAGATCCGGAGATCACTCTTCATATCACGAGATATTTTCCCCGCTACAGGATGACAGATGCACCGCCAACTGATATTGCTCTTATGCGGCGGCTCGAGACGATAGCATCATCCAGATTAAAGCATGTCTTTCTCGGTAATGTATGACCCGGATCCATTATTTTATCAGGCTCTCCCTGATCTCTCTTGGCGTCACGCCCTTTTCCAAAGCAAGCTTGGAGACATCATCATATTCATACTTTTCCCTGGTCACTCCATAGCCCCTGGACCGTTTCACTCGGATCCTTCCTAGCTCCGTGTCTTCTTCCTCCTCAGTCCTGTCAAGAACATATCTTTTATATTCCGTTTCCCTGATGCCGATAGTAGTGGTGTACTTAAATATTTCCCGTATCATTCTCTCTCTGTCAGATGGAGCGCAGAATACCTCGAGCAATATCCCGGGTCTTGATTTCTTCATACCTGCAGGAATGGTAAATACTTCCTTTGCGCCCGCATCATACAGTCTCTCCATGGCAAACGAGATCTCTTCGCCCGTCACATCATCCAGATTACAGGAAAGACTGATCACCGTATCCCCGCCTCCTTCTGCATCTCCCTCACCCAGCATCATCCTGAGGCAGTTAGCCACTGGGAAATCCTTTGATCCCATTCCGTATCCCAAACTCTCCGTTGTCATTACAGGCATATTTCCAAATTCGTCCACAAAATATTTCAAAAGAGCTGCTCCTGTAGGCGTGCAAAGCTCTCCCTTAAGGTCTGAGCTGTATGAAGGTATGCCCTTCAGGATATAAGCAGTCGCAGGGGCCGGAACCGGCATGATCCCGTGAGCGCACTTCACCTTCCCGCTTCCCACGTGTACCGGTGAAGCCACTACTTTATCCGGAGAGATAATATCCATCAGCATACACACCGCTGCCACATCCATTATCGCATCCTTCATTCCGACTTCGTGAAAATGGACTTCGGACACCTCCTCACCATGCACATGACTTTCAGCCTCGGCTATGATACCGTATATTTCCATTGCATTTCTCTTTACATTTTCCGGAAGATCAAGAGCTGAAATGATCCTGTCAATATCTGACATATGCATATGATGATCATGCTCATGGTGATGCTCTTCAGAGGATAAGAGATCATGCTTATGATGATGTTCCTCCATATTCAAAATCCCATCCGAATCTCCCGTGGCCTCTGTTATACCGTTGATACGAACATCAATATGGCTGCCAATTATTCCGCATTTTGAAACACTATCACGCGTTACCACAACTCCTGAAAGTCCTATATGATTCAGCTTATCCAGTGCCTTTTTCTGTTCTTCCGCAGGCAGAAGCTCGAGCAGTGCGCCGCATATCATGTCTCCCGCGGCACCCATGCCGCAATCAATATACAGTATCCTCATCTCTCCCCCTTAAGACTTTAAAAAGTTCAATCCTTCGGACAGGATTCTTAGAATCCTGCCATGTACGGTATTGAAATTGCTGATGCAATTTCAATACCTATGATTTATCTGGCTGGCCTGGTAGGCGGCCCCATACCCGTTGTCTATGTTGACCACGCTGACACCGCTGGCACAAGAATTCAGCATGGAAAGCAGTGCCGACAAACCCTCAAAGCTTGCCCCATATCCGACACTGGTAGGCACAGCTATGACAGGTACTGACACAAGCCCTCCGACCACACTTGCCAGAGCTCCTTCCATTCCTGCTATCACTATCACCACCTGCGCTGACATCAGCTCATCCAGATTTCCTAACAGTCTGTGTATCCCGGCAACTCCTGCATCATATATCCTTACAACTTCATTCCCGAGAAACTCTGCTGTAAATACCGCCTCCTCCGCTACCGGAATATCACTTGTCCCGGCAGTGACTACAGCTATTCTTCCGATACCGTCAGGCTCTTTTACAGTACCTACGACACCGGCCGCAGCCGTTGTGTCATACAGGAATGTCTCTCCCCCTGAAATGATCTTTGCCCTTACGATTTCAGCTTTTTCTTCATCCAGTCTGGTGATCAGGATGGACCTTTGTCCATGTTCAATCAGGGAATCAACGATCCCACAGATCTGATCAGCAGTCTTTCCGGCGCCGTAGATCACCTCACTTACACCTCTTCTCCTGCGACGGTCAAGATCCACCTTCGCATATCCGAGATCTGCAAAGCTCTCATTTCTTAACATTTCTGCCGCATCCTCGGTTGAGATCTTCCCATCCCTGACCTCTGATATGATCTTCTCTATCCTGTCCATATTTATGATCCCATTCCGTTTTCAGTTATTTGATACCGCTTATTCAGACTATCAGATTATGCCAAATCGTTCAATGCAAAAGAATCATGGTATAATTACAGACAGGATAATGGACGCCTCATATGCGAAGCGGCCGGTTTTTCAGATATTAATCAAAGGGGAAAATGCTATGATAAGAAGACAAGACGATTGTGATATCGAATTCAGGGAAAAAATGCGCGACGGAAATGGAACAGTAGAGATCACCAATTTCATCAAATCTCCTGAAGAATTATGTGAAAAAGGACGCATGTTCTCCCGCATAACCTTAAAGAGCGGATGCAGTATAGGCTTCCACGTACACGAAAAGGACAGCGAGCTCTTTTATATATTAAGCGGAGAAGCGGAATATAATGATAACGGTAATATTGTGACCGTCTCTGCCGGAGATGTCACCATCTGTCCTCCCGGTACCGGCCACGGCATTGAGAATAAAACCGACAGTACGGTTGAACTCATAGCAGTCATTGTATTTGCATAAAAGGAGCATCTCATGAAATTTTATATGCCGGTTAAGGTTTTCGACGAAAAGGACTGCATCGGTAACCACTCGAAGGATATAGCTCTTTTAGGAAACACAGCCCTGATCGTTACCGGAAAGCACTCTGCATTCTCAAACGGCTCATATGATGATACCGTCGCAGCACTGAAAAAAGAGAATATAAAATTTTTCACTTTTTCTGAAGTCGAAGAAAATCCTTCCACGGACACCATATTTAAAGCAGGAAAAAAGTATTCGTCTGAAAAGATCGATTTTGTGATCGGAATAGGCGGCGGCTCTCCGATGGATGCTGCAAAGGCGATTGCTCTTGTATTAAAGCACCCCGAGGCCGGTCTGGATTATCTTTATGATACTTCCTGCGACGGTTCTGCTCTGCCCGTAGTATGCATACCCACTACCTGCGGCACCGGATCTGAAGTGACCGGTGTATCTGTGCTTACAAGACATGACAGACATACCAAGATTTCAATGGTTCATAAGGTCTTCCCGGAATATGCGCTGATAGACAGCAGATATCTCTCATCGGCGCCATATTCACTGATAATAAACAGCTCCGTCGACGCACTTTCCCACCTGCTGGAAAGCGTCCTCAATTCAAAGGCGGACGACTATGTACGGGCGGTGGCATACTCCGGTCTCAAAATGTGGTCAAAGACCAAGGATGTTCTTTCCGGAGAAGTAAAGGCGGGGCCGGAAGAATTCTCCTGTCTTATGAGATCATCCGTGTTAGCCGGTATGTCAATAGCGCAGAGCGGGACCTCCCTTCCTCATGCCTTAAGCTACCCCCTGACTTATGATATGGGCATTCCTCATGGAAAAGCCGTCGGTTATTTTCTGCCAGGCTTTCTGCAGGCCGCTCCCGAAAAAGACCGGGACGGATTATTACATCTTGCGGGCTTCATTGACCTTCATGATTTTTCTCAGTATTTCCGCAATGTTTTTGGAGATATGGAAATTCCGGAGGATGAATTAAAAAGAGCATTTGATGCTGTAAAAAACAACCCGGCCAAGATGAGGTCGGCGTCATTTCCCGTTAATGAAGAAATACTGAAAAGCATGTCAGGGGCAGGTACCTTTTGACACCCTGACTGCTCAAATCAGACCGCGCAGCAGATCGATCATAAGTTTGACAAAGAATATAACCAGGACAAAGATCATTACCACCCTGGCTATTTTGGCGCCGTTTTTCTGAAACCCGACAGCGCCAATATAATTGCCCGCTATGTTGAAAAAGCCTGCGATCAGCCCTATCGGGATAAGAACCTGTCCGTTGATCAGAAAAACTGTCAATGCCGCTATGTTTGTAGACCAGTTTATTGCCTTTGTAAGTCCGTTGGCCTTTGTAATATCCATTCCGACGATCCCGGTCAGCAAAATGATAAGGAATGTCCCGGTTCCCGGTCCGTAGAATCCATCATAGATCCCTATCACAAATGCGATCAGTGCAGAAATGATCACGGTAACGCGAAAAGATAACTCTCTTTTTGAAGAGAACTCTCCCTTTCGTGTGAGGACATACCATCCCGTTAATGGAATAATTATGAGCATTATTAGTTTAAGGATCCTGTCCGATATCATCAGCGCGATACTTGCCCCTATCGTCGATCCTGCAAGAGCGCACGGCACACAGAACACAGCCGTCTTCCAAGGGATGAATCGGTTCTTTGCATATTTGACTGTTGCGACTGAAGTTCCCATAAAAGCACTCATCTTGTTTGTCGCTACGCATTGATGCACCGGAAGTCCGGTGATCAAATAAGCGGGAAGCGACACAAGACCGCCGCCTCCCGCTATTGCATCAATGTATCCCGCTATAAAGACAAGCGGACAGATGATAAGGCATTCACGAAGCATTTTTTCTGGCCGCTTTTTTCCTTTCGAGATTGGATACAACAAGGGCACAGGATGCATCACCGGTAATATTGACCACCGTACGTCCCATATCAAATATCCTGTCCACACCGGCCACGAGAGCTATACCGTCAAGCGGAAGACCTACGGATGCGAGCACCATCGCGAGCATTACCATGCCGGCTCCGGGAACACCTGCCGTTCCGATAGAGGCAAGCGTTGCTGTAAGCACTATCGTCACCATCTGTGACGTTGTGAGATTGATACCATAGCAGGCAGCTATAAAGATAGCGCACACACCCTGATATATCGCTGTTCCGTCCATATTTATCGTCGCACCGAGCGGAAGGACAAATGACGTGATCTCTTTGTCAGCCCCCATACTCTCACATCCCTTCATATTGATGGGAAGTGTACCGACGCTTGAGGAGCTCGAAAAAGCAAAGAGCATTGCCGGAAGCTGTCCCTTGAGGAAATCGATCGGACTTAACCCGCCGAGCGTCTTTACCGCAACCGAATAAACAATGATCATGTGAACAAAGTAACAGATATACGCCGTAAGCAATACCATTGCCAGCGATCCCAGTATGGCAGATCCGTTGGCAGCGACTACCGGACAGATAAGACAGAACACACCTATGGGTGAAAGCTTCAGAATAAGCTCCATACATTTCATGAATATAGTATTGAAGGAGTTGATCCCCTTCACAGCCGGTGCTGCTTCATCTCCTACAAGGATGATGGAAAAGCCTATCAGCAGGGCCATTACGATGACCTGCAGCATCACGGCTTCGGATAAAGGCGCCACAAAGTTGGACGGGAATATCCCGACTATCGTATCCATGAACGGTGTAGTCTCAGCCGGCTCATACGACAGGCCCGAGGTCTCCAGCACCGGGAAGAACCCCTTAAAAAGGTTACCGCCGGTAAGACCGATGATTATGGCCACTGCCGTGGTACACAGATAGTATACTATCGTCTTAATGCCTATCGATCCGACCTTTCTTATATCTTTCATTGATATTATCCCGGCCATGATCGAGAAGAGAACTATCGGCACAACTATAAATTTGAGAAGATTCAGGAAAATCGTTCCCCAAGGCTTGATATAGCTTTCAGCAATCTCAACGTGATTCTGCATGCATAGTCCCGCGATTATACCGAGAACAAGCGAAATAAAGATTTGAGTAGCAAGCGGCAGGCGCTTCTTTGTTTTGTCCATAATCAATCCCCCTGATTCCTTATTTATAAAAGTTGCAGCCTGCCATTTCCGGCAGATACACATTACTTTCAATATAGCATACCATAATAACAGGTCTTAAATGACCCCTTCTTTTATAACCCTAATCAATCTGGTTATCACTCATTTGGATTTTTGATTGCTCTACAATTATTTCCCAAACAATAATCCTGCGAGTCCATCAATAGTATTTTCGGCTGTCTTGCTGCCTGTGCCAAAACCCTCTCTGAAAATATAATCCATTACATCATAGAAGGTCGCCAGAGCATCCTTTGCAAAATCCGTCTTAAAATCCTCTTCACTTTGATGCTTGTTCTGATTTTCTTTTTTGAACTGCTTATAGGCGTCAGAAAGAAAATCACGCCATCCGGGCCCAAGCATATTGTCAGTGTACTCTTTGTCGAATTCTACGATCCACTCACAGATATCCTGGGGAATATCCAGATAATAATACTTTACCAGACTTTTGGTCTCTTCATGATAATCTCTCAGCTTTGCGATCATATCATCATCGAGCGCATCCAGGTCTGCAAAATATCTCTCATAAAGACGCATATACCTGACATAAATTCCGCGAAGGATCGTATCTAAATCTTCCTTTTTTACTGTCTCTTCGTGCAGGATCTGCTCAATTCTTTCATGGCTTAATTCAATCATATTTCCCCTCCTTAATATGTAATGCTCCAGAGTTTCCGTAGCCGTTGTCACATAGCATCAGTCACTGTAGTGATTATATTCTTTTATTGATATTTAAGAGATTATTTCCCTGAGCCCAGTCGTATTGCGACATATATGTTCCTGTATACAGATTCAGAGCGCCCGGCTTTCCATCCAGATAGTCAAAATAATCACAGCGGACTTTATTTCTGTCTATCCCCAATACTCCCCAGCCTCTTATCAGAATATCTTCCTGGCCGATATCTAAAATAGTTTTCATAAGGTCTTTTTTTGCAACACGAATATATGAGTCCGAACTGTCCCGGAATATAGCATTGCAGATCTCTGAGGTAGGACAGAGAACCCCCGCCTTATTTACAAGGTATGCCAGCAGTTCTTTGGAGCGTTTTGTAAATGAAGTGAAGGGCTTTCCATCATAAAAAACTTCAAAAGCTCCAAAGCATTGAATATATAATCCCCGCTCCACGCCCTCTCTCAGCTTGGTATGACGAAGCTGTGATAAAGCGTGCTGAATTTTCTCTGCTGTTACAGGCTTCATAAGATAATCACTGGCGCCCAGCTCAAAAGCCTGTGGGGCATAATCGATGTATCCCGTGGTAAATACAATATCACATTGAGGACAGGCAGCTTTAATGCATTTTGCAAGCTCAACCCCTGTCATTCTCCCCATCGCAATATCCAAAAAAGCTATATCAACAGCTCCCCCGTGTAATCCGGCGACAGCATCATCGGCATTATCAAAAGCCACTATCTCGGATTCAGGCAATGCCTCACGAATACGATTGGTCAGCTGCCTTAACAGGACGGGTTCATCTTCCACCGCATATACCCGCATTTTTCTCTGCCTTTCCGATCATCTTACTATACGGACGATCAATCCTCTTCCTGAATGTTTTCATTCTTATCCAAAACCGTACCGCAGTACTTCAAAAAAGGCAACCATTCATTTCGGGATCTTTATAGTCACGGTCGTTCCTTCCCCTGGAGAGCTTGCTATATCGAGACTTCCCCCAACCATTTCCCGGATCCGGTATCTGGTATTATCTATTCCCAAATGCCGGCTGCCATCATCCAAAGACTGTGACGGATCAAATCCGATCCCATTATCAGAAACCGTAACATTATAATACTCTTCCGTTTCAAAAGAACTGATCCTGACAGTCCCACCGTTCTTATTCTTGCATATGCCATGCTTTATGGCATTCTCAACCATCGGCTGTACGGAAAGTGCCGGTACTTGAAAAGACAGGCATTGTATGTCGTATTCAACGTTCAGCTTATTTGGAAACCGAAGCTCTTCAAGCCATACATAGGTTTTTATATGACTTAGTTCTTCCGAAAATGAAATGGGATTGCTTTTATCGGCAAAATTGATATTTTCACGAAGATAATCCGAAAACTCATTTGTAGCCCTTGCTGCGAGCTTCGGATCTTCTTCACACAGCGCCGCAATGACT
>CADCRB010000251.1 GCA_902803745.1 uncultured Lachnospiraceae bacterium | reverse complement strand
GGCAGCAGGTTCCGAGGATAGCCGAAAATGATAGTTATGTAAACTCGATCATCGATATCTGCGTCAGATATGATGTGGCGCTGATCGTTCCGACAATAGATACTGAGCTTTTGCTGCTGGCTGACAGACAGGAAGAGATCGAGAGCAAAACCGGAGCAACGGTCCTTATTTCTTCAAAGGATGTGATCAGGATATGCAGGGACAAGACCAATACACAGAGGTGGCTTGAAGAGCATGGCTTTCTGGTTCCCAGGAGGATAGATGACAGTGAGATAGATGAAGATAAAGCATCTTATCCGCTTTTTATAAAACCGCTTGACGGATCTTCCTCGATAAACGCATTTAAGGCGGAGAACAGGGACGAGATCGAAACCTACCGGGAATTAATAGGGAAAGACCGGTATATTATTCAGGACTACATGGAGGGAACGGAATATACGGTGGACTGTTTCCTCGATATGGATGGAAATATAATAACGGTAGTTCCCAGAATAAGGATCGCGACCCGGAGCGGAGAGATAGCAAAGGGGAAGATAGTCCGTGACAGGGAGATAACAGAGGATGTGACGAGACTGCTTTTGGAGCTTAAGGCGATAGGACATATAACGATACAGTGCATGCGCACCGGCCGCGGCATAGAGTATATTGAGATAAATCCGAGATTCGGAGGGGGAGCGCCTATGTCCATAGCTGCGGGGGCAGATTCCTGTGAGAATCTGTACAGACTGATACGCGGCGAGAGACTGGAAAGATCTGAGGATTACCGTGAAAATGTAACATTTCTCAGATTTGATGCTTCTATCATGCTGAATGAAGATAATGAGCCTGAAGAGCCCTGATGCAGACGAGTGATCCTGGATAAATCACATAAACATAGCTTGCGTAAATATATAATACAGACAGAGCGAACGGAAAATGAGTTTACATAAGTTCTCGAAAGCCAATAATGATGGCCGGATCAGGGCGGTAATATTTGATCTGGATGATACCCTTATATCAGAGTATGAGTTTGTAGTCAGCGGATACAGGTTTGTTTCCGAAAAGCTGGCTGGCAGGCTTGATAAGACAGCGCCTGAGATAGAGGACAGACTCTGGGAGCTGTCAAAAGAGACATATTCCCGCGCGTTCAACAGGCTTTTTGATTCCTATGGGGTATCCTGTTCTGATGAAGAACTTAAGGAGCTGATCTCAGCCTACAGGAATCATCCTGCAGACACAAGGTTCTATCCCGATGTGGCGATGACTCTGACCGGGCTGAAGGACAGGGGGATACTGATGGGGATAATCTCGGACGGAGATCCCGGAAGACAGAGGAACAAAATCCGTTCAGCCGTGGCAGGAATCCCTGATGATTTACATAAGTACCCTAAAAATAAAGGGGATGATGCTGGTTTACATAATAGCAAAGTCCGGATTGAACCGAACGGTTTACATAACCTAAGCTCGGGTATGGCTGAAGATGATCTGCATGATAAAGCCGGATCAGCAAGCAGTTTACATAAAACAAGCAATAAGAAAACGGAGTCTGAAAGCTTCGCAGGCGGATGGTTTGACGAGGTGATCCTGAACGATGAATTCGGAGGGATCGAATACAGGAAGCCAAACCCGAAAGGCTTCAGAGAAATGGCTCGAAGACTGGGGGTTGATCCTTCGGAGATGATCTACATCGGGGATAATCCGGCAAAGGACTTTCATATATCCGTGGAGCTTCCGGTACGTACTGCAAGGATAGTAAGAGAAAACGGTATATACACGAATAGAGAATATCTGGACGGGATAAAAGAGACCTGGCGGATTGATAGTCTGACGGATATCCACGGAATTGTTGATAAAAATAACGTAAATAGTTAACATAAATTGTGAAAAATGAAAGCTTATAACAAAGTTAACATAACTATATACGAGCTCGAGGGTACCGGAAATGGAAATTTGCCTTCTGGACAGATCCGGCTTAGGATCTGAAAGGTATTTTTATGAGTCTGGTTTCGGTTCCTTTTTTTATTTTCATCCTTTGCCTTCTGGTGG
>CADCRB010000250.1 GCA_902803745.1 uncultured Lachnospiraceae bacterium | reverse complement strand
GACTCAGCTATCTGCTCGTCAGTAGGTATCTCATCCGACATCTCACCGTTATTGAACTTTTCATAGGCAACGAGATCGAAGTATCCTGTACCGGTGAGACCGAATACTATCGTCTTTTCTTCTCCTGTCTCCTTGCACTTCAACGCCTCGTTTATGGCAACCCTTATGGCATGGGAGCTTTCGGGCGCCGGAAGTATCCCCTCCACTCTTGCAAACTGCTCTGCGGCTTCAAAGACTTCCGTCTGCTCCACACTCACGGCCTCCATCAGTCCGTCAGCATAAAGCTGTGACAAAGTCGAGCTCATACCATGGAATCTGAGACCTCCTGCATGATTAGGCGAAGGTATGAAGCTGCTTCCAAGCGTATACATCTTAGCCAGAGGACATATCATTCCGGTATCACAGAAATCATAGGCATACTTACCTCTGGTAAAGCTCGGACAGGAAGCAGGCTCCACCGCTATGATGCGGTAATCAGCCTCACCGCGAAGCTTCTCACCCATAAATGGAGCGATAAGTCCGCCCAGATTTGATCCGCCGCCTGCGCAGCCTATGATCATATCCGGCTTTATTCCATATTTTTCAAGGGCGGTCTTTGTCTCAAGACCGATCACTGACTGATGCAGCAGGACCTGATGCAGCACAGAACCCAGCACATATCTGTAGCCGGGATTTTTGGTTGCCACCTCTACAGCCTCCGAAATAGCGCAGCCAAGGCTTCCGGTCGTCCCGGGATGCTCTGAGAGGATCTTCTTTCCGACTTCAGTGGTTTCAGAGGGCGAAGGCACTACGGATGCCCCGTATGTCCTCATCACCTCACGTCTGAAGGGCTTTTGCTCGTAGGAAACCTTGACCATATAAACCTTACAGTCAAGATCAAAATATGAGCAGGCCATTGAGAGGGCCGTACCCCACTGGCCGGCTCCGGTCTCGGTCGTTACGCCTTTAAGCCCCTGCTTCTTTGCGTAATATGCCTGGGCAATGGCGGAATTGAGCTTGTGGCTTCCGCTCGTATTATTCCCCTCAAATTTGTAATATATCTTTGCAGGAGTCTGAAGCTTCTCCTCAAGACAGTAAGCGCGCACCAGAGGTGACGGTCTGTACATCTTATAGAAGTTCCTGATCTCCTCAGGGATATCGATAAAAGGTGTAGTCTCATCAAGCTCCTGATCCACCAGCTCCTCACAGAAGATCGGGCTGAGCTCTTCCTTCGTGAGCGGCTTGCCTGTACCGGGATTAAGAAGCGGAGCGGGCTTATTCTTCATATCGGCTCTGAGGTTATACCATGCCCTGGGCATCTCGCTTTCTTCCAGATAGATCTTGTAGGGTATCTTGTTCTCTGCCATTTTTCTGTCCTCCTTTTTGATATGATAACGGCATCTCCAGGGACAAATAAAAAAACCCGTCCCTGCAACAACATTGCTGGGACAGGTATTAACCTGCGGTGCCACCCGGCTTGACGTAAGCTACGTCCACTTAGCGCATACGGGTACGATAAACTGTACTGACATATGCCGAATTTTGTTTACGGAGATTCAACGCTCCGTCTCCCATACTCTGCAGATAATGCATTTCCGGTCGCCCTCTGAAGTCCATTCAGTGATATGCCTGCCGCCGCGCTTCCACCATCCGCAGCTCTCTATCCACAGGGATATACCGCTTACTCACTCTTCATCAACGGTTTAGGGGAGTGTAGCATAGAATAGAATCTGATGTCAACACTTTTATTCAACGACGCAGACATCGACTACATAGGTTATACCCATGCTGCCGGAAACCTTTATCTTTGTCTCCCCCGGAGAAAGTGGTGTGATGACCCCGTCTTCCCTTACGGAGCATATGGCTCCGTCCATACTCTCAAACGTTACCCCGTATTCTGAAATATTATCAAGATTGATCTCAAAAATACTGTAATCCTTAAGCCTGATCATAGGTCTTACCGCCACTGCGAAGGGACGCGAAAGCGAGACAGTATAGCTGCTTACAGGAGAGAAGAAATCCTTTACGCTCCTGTCTCCGGGATTAATCTTAAGTCTTATCTGACGGCTCACTCCCCCGTAGCCCACAGTCAGACTTGTCATTCCTCCCTCAAGCGGGGTGATCACTCCGTTGCTGATCTTTATCATATCCCTGTCATAGCCGGAATAGATCACATCAGAGGAGGTGATGCCATGAGTCGCCCTGTAATTATCCATCCAGGCGCAGGATACACTGAAATCCTCTTCTGTGGATCCGACCGATCTGACTCTGCTGTCCGCCGTAATGAAAAATATATGTCTCTTACCGCTGCGGCTTCTGCCCGAAATAGGTATCTTCAGATTCTCCTTTTCCTCTTCACTGCGGTCAATCTCCCGGGTGATACCTATCGATATCGGAGCTATCCTTGTAGCCCAGTTTCCCCAGACGGAATTCCCCGCTCCGCTGTAGGCATATCCTATCATCGCAGGATCCCCCTGCTTGATATGTCCCTGGCTGTCGGACATGATCCCGGCATTATGACAGCCGCATATCACGTTTTCATTCAGCTCGGAAACACGCTCAAAGTAGATCCCGTTTTCGGATTCATAATACAGGATGCAGCTGTCACCCGAAAACCTTCTGTTCGTGCATACAGCCACGAATTTGTCATACTTTTCCACATATGCCACATCCCAGGAATCACAGTCTTCATAGACATATCCGTCTGTCTCACTGCCCTCTTCGCCGGTATCAGTCCTTATCACAGTATATCCTGCAAACTCAAGCTTAGCAGGCCAGTTCTCATCGGTGATGTCAGCAGTATGGACCTCGGTAGCCCTGATCCTCTCATTTTTTTCATTATAGGCATCTCTTGTGGAATAAACATATATCGTATCATCCACTATCACAAAGCTGGGCTCTCCGACACCCCAGCCGTTCCAGACGCCGTCATAGTATATTACAGGCTCGGGGTCACCTCCCCAGCCGCTGCCGTCCCACTTTGCAAAGGGTCCGTCAGGATAGATGGAGCGTGCCAGAAATATGCTGTTGGCAATGCCCTGATTCGTTTCCACCATGGTGGATGTATAGCCGAGATAATAGAACCCTCCGTAGTAGAATACGTCAGGATCGCAGACTGAGTGCTCGTCTTTGGAAACAGGGGTAGGACTCAGAACGATCTTCTCATCAGACCAGGTAGAGCCCCCGTCATCCGAATGCATGCAGCTGATCCAGTCCAGCTCGTGCACGCTGTCCCCCGTGACAGAAAGATACACATCCATGCTGCCGTCATCCTGCAAAAGCATGGAAGGCCCGTACCGGTAATCATAGGACGCGCCCTTACGGGGTATGAAAACATCCTCACCCTTATCGGTAACGGTAAGTTTCAGATGCATATCTTCATATATGCTTTTTTCTTTCTCTTCCTCTTCATCCCGGTCTTTATCCATCTCTTCCAGGATCTCGGCATTGCGCTTAAAGAAATCCCACTCTTTTATATCCTTTGTATCACTCTCTTTGGCATCACTGCCACAGGAAAGGGACAGAGCCGCCGGGATCAGCATGAAATAAAAGAGAACTTTTTTTAAGAGGTCAGAGATTTTTGATTTTGAATTCTCTTTCAGTCTCACGCTTCATATCCTTCTTCGCTATGCTTTCTCTTTTGTCGTAAAGCTTCTTTCCGCGGCCGAGGCCTATGAGCAGTTTTACCTTTCCGTGAGTGAGATAGACTTCAAGCGGAAGGAGAGTATATCCCTTCTGGGTAAGCTTCCCCTGAAGCTTCTGTATCTCTTTCTTATGCGCCAGAAGTTTTTTTTCACGGAGAGGGTCCTTATTAAAGATGTTGCCCTTTTCATAGGGTGAAATATTCATGCCGTATATGATGAGCTCTCCGCTCCTGGCATCAATATAAGCTTCTTTGACGGAGCACTTGCCAGCCCGGATCGACTTTACCTCCGTGCCGAAAAGCTCGATGCCGACCTCGAGCTGCTCCTCGATGAAATAATCATGAAATGCTTTTTTATTATTCGCTATTATCTTTTTGTCTGCCATGATCAATACCTTATCTCAAAATCAATTTCGCCTTCAAGCTTGTCAGCCCTTACGCACATTACTCTCACGGGATCACCTAAAGTATATTTCCTGTGGAGCGCGCGTCCTACGACCTGGTAACGGTCTTTTTCAAGCTCGTAATAATCATCCGTCATGTCCCTTAAAGGTACCATCCCTTCAATGCAGTTCTCAAGCTCGACATAGATGCCCCATTCCGTAACGCCCGAGATGATGCCGTCATATTCATCACCGATATGCGACTGCATATATTCCACCATCTTAAGCTTATCGGCCTCTCTCTCCACATCATCAGCTCTTCTTTCAAGCATGCCTGACTTTAAGGCGACCTCTCCGAGGATCGAGCTGTAGTGCATGATCTTCTTTTCATTGAGAGAATTCCTAAGATACTCTTTTATTATCCTGTGTATCTGCAGGTCAGGATAGCGTCTTATAGGAGATGTAAAATGGGTATAATGCTCCATCGCAAGTCCGAAATGTCCCTTCGGGTTATCGGAATATCCCGCCTGGGACATGGATCTGAGCAGCAGCGTCCGGATAAGCCTCTCAGCATCGCTTCCCTCGGTTTCCTTTAGAAGCTTCTGCAGCTCCTTTCCCTCCGTCTTTCCGTCTTTTTTGAATTTAATATGAAAGCCGAGACGCAGGGCAAGCGTCCCAAGCTCTCTTATTCCCTCTTCATCGGGATCGTCATGAACCCTGTACAGGAAAGGAAGTCCTGCATCATAGAAGGTCCGGGCCACGGTCTCATTGGCAAGGAGCATAAAATCCTCGATAAGTCTGGACGCATCATCCCTTTCACGGACTCTGACATCCGAAACCCTTCCGTCCCCGTCCAGTATGATATGGGGCTCAGGAAGATCAAAGTCTATGGCCCCATGCTTTTCCCTCCGTCTCCTGATAAGACCGGAAAGCACAGCCATATCCTGAAGCATCGGTACTGCATCCTCATATTCCTTTTTAAGAGCTTCATCACCGTCAAGTATCTTCTGCACATTTCGATAGGTCATCCTGTGACGGCTCCTTATCACGCTCTCAGTG
>CADCRB010000249.1 GCA_902803745.1 uncultured Lachnospiraceae bacterium | reverse complement strand
TTGGGAGCGCGCCACACTGGCAGTGTGGAGGTCACGGGTTCAAGTCCCGTATGCTCCATTTTGCACACAAAAACGCTTTAAGACATTTACAGTCCTAAAGCGTTTCTTTGTTATGATTCCCGATATGTTTACCAATTTTCTGGATTCAGCAGATATAAAATCGTTGACATGATATAATACTTGTTATTCAACCTGTGATTCAGCGATCCATCCGATCTCTGTTATTCCCTGATCATCAGATCCGTCAAGCTGGGATGTTCCCTCAGGATGCCAGTACGCTACCTTCATCCACTTGTTACCCTTTTTATCCGTGGCAGTCTCACGATATACCTCCATGGAATCGCCGGTTGGTATCTGACATATAACATCATACTCGGTACCCGGACCCGTCCGAAGGTTCGCATAACCATCCGGGGATATTACATAGATAAAATACTCCGGTATGGTCTGATCCTCCGATGTATCGTCCCATCCGGTCTCTTCGGTGCTTTCATTCTCTTCCGTCTTTTGGCCAACTGATGCAGCAGAACCTTTCCCGGTGTTCTCGATCCTTCCGTTTTTATTGATACTGATCGTGCATGTGCCACCATCTGTTGCATTAGGATCAAGCATCATGCGGATATTGGAAAGATCCGTCGGAATATAATAAGGGTCATACGTTTCCCCGTTCGGTTCTGTTGTCTCAAACCTTGCTGCAATAAAACCTGCTTCCTCCAGTCCGCGACCCTCGACTGTAAATATATATGTTGAGTAGGTGTCATATTCGTAGTCACTCTCAAGAAGATATGTCCTGCCGTCCCTATGCACATAGAAGAAATCAAGAAAATCCGTACCGCCTGGCATATCAAGCATGATCTCTTCATTGGCAGAGCCGATATGTACTTCATACCTGTTGATGAAAAACTCTGTTGAATCTTCAAAATCTCTCACTTCATACAAGGGATATGCCTGGACAAATTCAAGCTTTCCGCTGTCATCTATATCGAAATACGAACCGTTAGCCTCCGGAGACTGCGATATCCACTCATCTCTTACATCATTTGCAAACTCTTCGTTGAAAATCACGCCATCCTTATCATCGGCGAATAGCACGGTTGTTGAAAAGGCTTCGGGAGCCGAAAGGTACGAATCCTCCCAGAATGTTATGCCCTGCGGATCAAGCGTCCATGTAATGCCCCCATCCTTCAAGTAATCCAGCATATCGGGTCTGACTTTATTCTTATCAAAATCAACATCATCCGCGTATTTGTTCTTCAATGCATATTCGATATATTCGGCCATTTTATCAGCCATCAGGTCATAGAATGCATCCTCATCATCAACTATATCCGTAAGCTTTATCTCCTTGCCGCTGTCGGTATAATACGAATGTGCGATGTAAGTCGTATAATATCCGCCTTCGTATTCATCTACTGTGCAGCATTCGTTAACAAAGCTCACAACGCTGTCATCGGCGCGGCGCACGTACGTATTCCAGCTATCATCATATGTCCCGAAGGAATTCTCATTAACGCTTTTGATCTCGTCATCCCATGCCGACTCATGCTTGGAGATTATCTCTTCTCTTGCATCCTTAAGGCTGTCCGCAAGACCCTTGTGATCTTTGGCATACTCGTCATCAACAAGCAGGTATCCGAAAGTATGCTTGATCAGCGGAACAGAGCCATCTCCCCATTCATATTTACTGTCCTTGTGCATAACAAGAACAGGGGGCTCACCCGGCTCCTTGGCTTTTTCCTTCTTTGTCTTCTTTTTCTTGGATTGCTCCGGCTTCTCATCAGCATTATCTTGCTCGCCGGCAGCGCTTACCTTATCCTTCAGTTTGTCGGAAATGTCGCTGCTATCATTCCCGCTTCCTTGGCAACCTGCAAGAAGCATTGACGCTATAAGGAAAATGATGATCGTTGAAAGTGATTTTCTCTTCATTTAAGGTATTCCTCCGTGTATAATACATGGTCGCTCCCCAATAGAATCGCTTCGCCTATCTACATTTAATGGTCAAGCTGTGATTCAGCGATCCATCCCATTTCTGTCACTCCGGAATTCGAATATATGACCTTCACCCATGTTTTGCCCTTGAAATCCACGGCGTTCATGCGATAAACCTCTAACTGTTCGCCGGTCGGAACCTTGCATATAACGTCGTATTCGGTACCCGGACCTGTGCGCATATTTGCATAACCGTCCGAAGATTCTACATATCGGAAATACTCCGGGATAACCTCGTCCCTGGGGCCTTCATTAGCCTCATACCTTGGCTCATAACCGTTGGGGAGTTCGACATCTGCCAGCTTCTTGGCTTCGGGAAGCTGTACAGGCTTGGTCTTCGGAAGGAGTTTTTTATATTCGGCTTCAGACAGCCAGTCCTCATATTCACCTATCCATACAGGCATATCAGCGTATGGATCCTCCTGGAGCCTTGCTGCTATCTCATCATACTCTGGGCCGCTAAAATCACGGTGGCAGAATGTATAGTACTCCCCTCGGGATTCTTCAAAATCTTCATAATATCCGGCAAGCCCTGAATCATACGAATACCATGATGTGCCAGGAAATTCCGAAGTCTCCGGAGCATACTGCTTAAGGATACCTCCGGGGTACAGGGTTACCTCATCGCCGACGGACGCAAAATAGAAACGCTGCACTTTATCCGCGAAATAACTGTATATCTCAACTATATCCTTACCCAAAGTGATGATCATCTCATCCGTGCCGTTGGAATCAACATCATAATATACATATCCGACGTCATACGGCGATGTCCCATCCGGCCAGCCACGCTCTAGAAGAGGCTCCCTGAATCCGAAAATATGCTCGATCTGATCTTGTGTGTAATGCCGATCCTGCGTTTCTTTATACGCATACAGCAGATCATCGAAAGAGTCAAACCTGTACATATATAAAGCATAATCTTTTTCTTC
This sequence comes from uncultured Lachnospiraceae bacterium, assembly GCA_902803745.1. Taxonomy (GTDB): domain Bacteria; phylum Bacillota; class Clostridia; order Lachnospirales; family Lachnospiraceae; genus NK4A144. The sequence continues at coordinate 415 of CADCRB010000249.1, read as the reverse complement.
TTTCTGATCCTGAGCGGGTTCTTCAGGTGCAGGCGTTTCCGGCTCGGGTTCTGCCTCTTTCTTCTCCTCCGGTGCAGGCGTCTCCGGTACAGGTGTTTCGGTCGGAGTTACCTGATCCTGTGCTGTTTCCTGCACAGCTTCCTGCGCGACATCTGTAGGTGCTGGAGCTTCGCTTCCACCGCAACCTGCAAGAAGCATTGCGCTTATAAGGCAAATGATGATTGTAAGTAATGATTTTCGCATAAATCCGCTCCTCGAATGGTATGTCTGTCTCAGTTTCCTGACAAGGGCAAGATATATTATGCACCAAAACATATACTTCCCGCTACCGCCAAAAAATATGATACAATACTATCATCTATCCGTTCATAATTATGAGTGCGGCTTCTGCCGTATTGCCCACGGCACTTTTTTT
>CADCRB010000248.1 GCA_902803745.1 uncultured Lachnospiraceae bacterium | reverse complement strand
CTATAAAGAGCTCGCATTTGTGATAATGAGTCTTTTTCTTGATGACTTTTCGGATGATGAACTGAAAGAATGTATTGATAATGCCTATGGTGATAACTTTGACGATCCGTCGATAGCACCCATAAGCTTTGCCTGCGGTTCCTATTATCTGGAGCTCTATCATGGTCCGACAATCGCTTTCAAAGATATGGCGCTGCAGATCCTCCCTCATCTGATGACTACAGCAGCAAAGAAAAACGGGATATCAAAGGATATACTTATCCTGACAGCAACCTCCGGTGATACCGGAAAAGCAGCCATGGCCGGTTTTGCCAATGTACCTCATACTAAGATAATGGTCTTCTATCCTCATGGCGGAGTATCAGACGTACAGAGGCTGCAGATGGTCACACAAAAAGGGAATAATGTATCAGCTGTAAGTGTCGACGGTAATTTTGATGACTGCCAGACAGGAGTAAAGCAGATATTTAATGATGAAGCATTCAGAAAAGAAACAGAGGCAAAGGGTTTCCAGTTTTCAAGCGCAAATTCGATAAACATCGGGCGTCTTGTTCCCCAGATCGTATATTATGCCTATGCTTACTGCAGTCTGCTTAAAAATGAAAAAATTACTGAGGGTGACAGGATCAATATCTGCGTTCCCACTGGAAACTTCGGTAATATTCTTGCCGCTTATCTTGCAAAAAAGATCGGCATACCCATTGATAAGCTTGTCTGCGCTTCAAATATAAATAAAGTTCTCACGGACTTCTTCGATACCGGAGTATATGACAGAAAAAGAGATTTCCATCTAACCAGCTCACCATCAATGGATATCCTTATATCAAGCAATCTCGAGCGCCTGATATACTTTATATCCGGGTGTGATGACAAAGTTACGGCAAACTTGATGAATGACCTGCGCGAAAAGGGCAGCTATTCCATAACAAAAAAAATGAAGGAAGAGCTAAACGATTTCATTGCCGGCTATGCATCAGAGGAGGATACCTTCTCCGAGATAAAGCGTGTTTATGATGATACTGGTTATGTACTGGACACCCACACTGCAGTTGCTTCCTTTGTGGCAAACAGTTTATCTGACAGCCTCTCTTCATATCCTATGGTAATTGCCTCAACAGCTTCACCATATAAATTTGCACGCAGCGTAGTCGGGGCAATAAAAGGAAATGTCTCAGGAATTAACAGGAATGATATGGAGATGATAGATGAACTGGAGACACTGACAGATATGCCGGAGCCTGCTGCAATAAAAGAAATCCGTCAGGCGGAGATCCTGCATGACGGACATATTGAAATCAATAACATGAAGGATGCTGTATCAGCATTCCTGGAAAAATAGATCAGAGATCTGCTTTTTCTCTGAGAACTCTCTCCACGATCGAAGTTATCTGCTCCAGAGTTGCAGGCTTTTGAAGGAAATCCCTTGCTCCTGTCTTGACTGCTTCTCGGATATGCATTTGCGTGCCGACAGATGATACCATTACAGCTACAGCCTTGGAATCAAAATCAATGATCTCCTTAAGAGCCGTAATACCATCCTTCACAGGCATCACAACATCAAGAAATATAATATCCGGATGCTCTGCTTTATATGTATCCACAGCAGACTGCCCGTCAGCAACCTGAAGAATATTCTCTATAGAGCATTTTTTTAGGTTAGTGGCAAGGTTTTTCCGGGCAAGTACGGAATCATCACAGATAAGGATTTTTAAATCTTTCGCTTTCATGCCTATTATAATATACTATACATAGTTTTTTTTCAATATCAGGAAAGGAAAAACCTATATGGACAATATGGACAGCTTCCTAAATATTATTGTCTTCGGTTCAGGCGTATATCTCATCTATTCTGCCATTATAATGAAGACCAAAGGAGAGGTCGTTTCCGGACTGCTGGGTAAGGGAATTGACTGGAAAGGCGCAAAAGAGGACAACAAAAAAGCATATATGAAAATAATGATCCCCGCAAATATCATATTGGGGATCATTATGATAGGTCTGTCTGCGCTTTTTGCATTTGGAAACCGTATTGGTCTCGACGAAACGGCCATAGGGATTCTTGTAGCAGTTTCATTTCTGATACTTGTAGCCTACAGCGCTGTTATGATCAATTATCAGAATAAATATCTGAAATAAAGCTCATTTTCTTTCTTCCATAGGGGTGTAGTCCCTTATGGGCTGGGCACTCTTAAATGCCGGACGTATTATCTTACCATTATTTGAAAGCTCCTCTATCCTGTGGGCGCTCCAGCCTGAGATCCTGGCACAGGCAAAAATCGGAGTATAAAGCTCTCTGGGCAGATCCAGCATCTTGTATACAAAGCCTGAATAAAAATCGACATTTGCGCATACGCCTTTATAGATCGGTCTTCTCTTTGCAATCTCTTTAGGAGACAGTCTTTCTACAAGGTCATAAAGAGCAAATTCATCATCAAGCCCTTTTTCATGAGCAAGTCTTTCGACGAAAGATTTGAATATAACCTCTCTGGGATCAGAAAGTGAATAAACGGCGTGCCCTACTCCATAGATCAGACCGTTCCTGTCAAATTCCTTCTTATCAAGTATGTCACAGAGATATCTGCTTACCTCTTCCTCATCTTTCCAGTCACGGATCTTTTTCTTCATATCTTCAAACATCTCGATAACCTTAACGTTGGCACCGCCATGTCTCGGTCCCTTAAGTGATCCGAGTGAAGCTGCCACAGAAGAATATGTATCTGTTCCTGTGGAGGTGACCACATGGGTAGTAAAGGTTGAGTTGTTACCGCCGCCATGATCTGCGTGAAGAATAAGGGCTATATCAAGGACCTTTGCCTCAAGCTCTGAATAGCTGCTGTCCGGTCTAAGGATATAGAGCAGATTTTCCGCCAAAGATATTTCCGTGTTAGGCATATGAATATACAGGCTTTCATTTTTCTGATAATGTGCATATGCCTGATACGAATAAACAGAAAGCATCGGAAAAAGCGAGATCAGCTGAAGGCTCTGCCTCAATACGTTGGGAACCGAAATGTCCTCTGCCGCACTGTCATAGGAATAAAGCGTAAGCACGGATCTTGCAAGCGTATTCATCATATTGGAACTGGGCGCTTTCATAATAACATCGCGAACGAAATTTTTAGGCAGCGCACGGTATCTGGCAAGTATCTTTCTGAAGTCTGCCAGCTCCTCACGATTGGGAAGCTTATCAAAAAGCAGCAGATAAGTGATCTCCTCAAAGCCGAAATCATTTCTTGTACTGATGCCCTTCACCAGATCCTTGACATCATATCCCCTGTACCTCAGGGTTCCGTCTACAGGTACGCTCTCTCCGTCAATAATGTCAACAGCATGCACATCGGAAATATGAGTAAGACCTGCAAGGACCCCTTTCCCCTTCAGGTCTCTGAGTCCTCTTTTAACATCCCATTTCTTATAAAGTTCAGAATCAATAAGTGTGGATTGATATGCCTTTTCAGCAAGCACTCTTATTTCAGGAGTGACTGCCGAATAATCAAAATCATTAGTATTATCCGACATATGAAAATCCTTTCTCAAATTTACATAATTCCTCGATATTATACAGGAAAACTCAGGACTTTAGCAACAGATTTGCCTTTATTCAAAAGTTAATTTTTTATGAATGCTTCATCAGAATAAATTTTGCTGGATTATACATCTGTCTTTTGATAAAATTATATAAGATAAATAATTAAGTAAGCTGTTTCATATGTTCATTGAATATACCAAAAACATAGGACAGCTGTTGACAGAATCTGTAGGTTGACGTCTCAAAAGAAATATAGAAATGAAAGGCATATTTATTGCTAAAAAAAGGGACGGCACGATCTACTACCGGGCGTCCATTACATATAAAGGAAAACATATCTCTCTGGGCAGCTCGGACAGCATGGAAACTGCATCTGCACTTTATGAAAAGGCTCGCCTTGTGATAAGAGATCCCGATCTGACTCCGGATAAATATTCGGATGATCTGTTACCCCTGTCTTTTCATAAATTTATCTGTCTTGCAAATTTCAGGGATAATAAGATCTATATCAAGACTCCGGTATATCTTCATCGGACTTATTTCTCATATCATCTTGATATGGATACTGAGCTCAAGTTTGATCTTGAGGATCTCTTCTATTATTCCTCCCATACTATCCAGCGAAGAGGCAATCATCTGTTTGTAGCTGATTTCGGCCTTCAGGAACGTGTGCTGGCAAGATATGACATACCGGGATTTGCTGTTTTGGGAAAGGACTACAGATTTGTAAACGGGGATCATACTGATCTACGCTATGCCAATGTGGATGTGATCAATCCGGTCAAAAATATACGCAAGAGAAAAGAAGGCCGTGATGAAGTATACAATGTAAAGATGCACATCAACGGCGACTGGAACATTGGCTCATATCCCACTCACGAGATGGCAATAATCGCATATAATAAAGCCCTGGACGAAGCAAAGAAGCATGGCCTGAAACGTCGGACAGAGATCCTTGATATCCCTGAAGGGCTCTCCCCTGCTCTTTATGCAAAGATCTATTCGGCTATCGAGCTTCCGGTTAAATACCTCGAGTATCTGTCAGGACTCGATAAGAGCGGACTGATCTTCTGAGACTATTTTTCCGCATAAGATATCAGACAGATATTCAGATCCACATCTCCGTCTATACCGTTTATCTTCCCCTTATCAGAATATTGTCTGATGCTGTAGCGATAGGGATAATCAGTCTTCTCGCCGGTGTCAAGAAGCCATATGTCATAATCCTTCATGTTCACAAGATCCACATTTCTCGCAAGCTGTTCCTTGGTTCCGGCAAACATCGGAGTATATCCATAAGCCTTTACCACCTCTGCAAATGCCTTGAATATCTCCGTTCTCTCTGTACTGGAGAGATTCTCTGTCCGATAGCTGTCATTAAGCACCTTCTCAGAATCAAATATGATCGGATATCTTATTGCATTTCCGCTGAGTGATGCTACACAGTAGCTGGCCTCTTCTATCGCTTCATTAGTATTTATAGCCTGAGAGAAGAAATAAACTCCTACATCAATCCCGTTCTCCCGGCAGCCCTTGATATTTTCCTGAAGCTTTTCGTCAAGCACAATATTTCCGGATGAATATCCTCTGGCTCCGACACGGATCAGCGCAAACTCAACCCCTTGTTTTTTTACACTGTTCCAACTGATCGTCCCGTTATACTTGGATACATCAATACCGAAATGAGAAACATTGTGTCCGCTCTGGGAATATACAAGCCTGTTTCCGCTGACCATCGAAAAATCTTCATTTATCAGATCATTCTTGGGAATAAGGGCGTTAACGGAGACATATACGGGCTGCTCTCCCTCAGGACTGATATTAAACCTGTTTTCCGAAACCTGTTTGGAATTCTTTGATACCGAGTTCGATGAAGTCTGTGCTTTATTTCCACTCACCTTGTTTCCGCTGACCTTCTTTTTGGCAGAATTCTGGCTGGGTTTATCCTTACCGGATTTATTATCAGATACTACTATATCCTCTTCCTTTTCCTCATCATACATATTCCAGAAAGAAAGCTCATCAGAGGTACGTTTCTCAGGATCCCTTGTGTATTCTTCCGTAGGTTCCTCCGAAGCCTTAATATATGGATTATTCTCGTTATTATCGTTGTGAGGCTTTTTTGTATTCAGGGCAACCGTGACTCCAAGGATGGCTAGCACAGCAAGAGAAGCAACGATCGAGCCAATAGCTATCCTTTTTCCAACATTTATTCCTTCATTAAATGAATTGTCATCAAACATCGACATAATAAACCTCTGTTATTTCCTTAATCGGCT
>CADCRB010000247.1 GCA_902803745.1 uncultured Lachnospiraceae bacterium | reverse complement strand
CGTCCAAAAACCTATCCCCCGTCCTTCTACTATCATAGTCCATCTTTTAGTATTCCCTACGCCGGACAGCGGTGGACAGCTTTCCGGTTTCAGTAGCTTCATTTTACGTACATATGCTCAAAGCTTTGTATATGCCGTTTCCTGTCTGATTGACGCCAGTGCCCCTAAGGACAGGTACTCAGGACTGACGGCTGCCAAGCCTTAGGCTGCAGCTAACGCGTAATTATCGTCTGCGTTTATTTTTAATTTTGAGATTTGACGCGATCTCCTTCGGATAGCTTCTCCGGCTTCAAAGTCCCTGTCGAGACCATTACTACCCCGGGTTGTTTTCTCATATATTACATCGACAGAATATTTAAATCAATAAACCAGCGGTTTACTTTGTAACCTCCCTGACCGCCCACTCAAACATTCTCTCATCCTCAATCCGTGAATCAGAGCGTGCCTTGGCGGCAACCTTTACTCTAATGGTAATACTGTTTCCGTCCACCTCGGTGATCTCTTTTAGTCCGTTAAGCAGTTTATCCGCAAGCTCCTGGATTTCATCCACAGAGTTAATATTTGTCAGCAATGCAAATATAGCTCCTCGCGGTCTTGCTACTGCACAAGTGTGTCCAACTATATCCGTGACCCTTGATGCCGCAACTCTCAAAACCTGATCAGCAAAGTCCTCACCATATGTCTCTATTATTCTGTCATGCTTTGTATTATTCACCACTATAAGTCCATAATCAGCGGCCTTCTCATTATACATTTCCGCAAACTCACTCATAGCATCCACAAAAGCATGCGTATTCATAAGTCCTGTCACTCTGTCGGTCCTTGATGCTCTCTCGATCCCCTGACGTCTGGAGATCATCTCATCTCCATCAACGAAATATCCTATCACTCCGGCTATGTCATTTCCGTAATACATAGGCATCTTATTTAAGAAAATATCACGGATCGCTCCTTTAACAATGCATTTTCCCGGATCATCCACGATCCTTATTCCCTTTTCAAGAACCTCCCGCTCCCTTTGTCCGGAGACTTCCTCGTCAATGATCCATCTCATTTCCTCGTCAGTCTTCCCGATAATGAGATCTACAGACTCCAGTCCGAAGTAATCAAGGAAAGACTGGCTGGCCCCCAGATATCTCCTGCTCTTATCCTTCCAGAAAAATCTGATCTTACTTCCCCATATGAGACTGTGCCAGATATCAGCATACTTTGATGATGCATCGTTTCGGGCTAAGGCAGCACCTTCGCGGCCGCTCAGCTCCAGACCGATTTTATGCGTTTTCATGCAGTAAAGATACTCGTTCCCTCCGGTTTTTGGTATAAGTATTATATAAGCCTCTCTCCAGATGTAATTACCGTCACTTTGCCTGAAACGGAACAGATCCTCGACATATCCCTTCCCGGATTTTTCCACTCTCTCATAAAGGGTAGATGACTTCAGGAAATCATGACATCTTTTTCGCTCAGTGGGAAATATTATTTTTTCCTCTAAAAATCTTATGCTTTCCTGCAGATTGTTGATCTCTACATCACCGGAGCCTATATAATGAAATCTTCCAAGCAGCGGTATTATGTGATTTTCCTTAAGATTTACCAGCAATACATTCTCAAAAAGGATGTTCAATTCTCTGAGATTAGATTCCAGCCTTGCTCTGTCTGATACATTCCTGTCATTCGTGACATTAAATATAGAACATCTAAAGAGACGCTTCTTACCTTTTTTTGCAAGGAGAACAGCGTTCAGACGCATAAAATTGCCGCCTGCTGAATAGTAAAATGTTTCCGGGATCCCAGATTTCTCTGCCTGATCAGCAAATTCCAGATATTTTCTCATCATGGGAGAATCAGACCTGTAAAGCCTCCTGTCTATCTCGTCAAAATCAATCTTCTCGGTAAAGATCTGCTCCCAGTAGCTCCGGTTCATGAATAGATTCCTGGCCTTATCCCCGTCAAACTCCACTATCTCCAGTGGTTCATCTGTAACCCTTACATTCGAAGCTGCTATCTCATAGAAATGCCGCCACTTTCTTTCCTCTATTCCTATGCCCTTCTCCTCAAGATGCTTAAATACGCTCTCAACAGGTTCCGGTTTCCCGAAATAAAAACCCTGTATCATACCGCAGCCGATTTCCCTCAGGAAGTCAAACTGAGCCTTTGTCTCCACTCCCTCGGCTAAAGTTTTCATTCCGATATCCTTGGCCATAGTAACCGTGGAACGCATTATACTCTTAGATTTCTCCCTGAAGGGATCAGCAAGAAAACGCATATCCATCTTCAGAGTGTCAAAATTATAATCCTTTAGAAGAGTAAGAGAAGAATATCCGCTCCCGAAGTCATCCACCCATACTTCATAACCTGCCTTCCTGAAGCTGGTAATGACCCGTTCCATAAGCTCTTCATCCGAAGCTATCATGCTTTCAGTTATTTCGATATGAAGATAATCTCTGGGAATATCATATTTTTCTACTGCTTTTTCGACGACCTCCAGCATGTCACACATCTGGAAATCAATGCGCGAGAAATTTACAGAAACCGGTACGACCGGAAGTCTGGCTTCGATTCTTTCATGCATGCAGCGGCATACATAATCCACCACATATGAATCCAGCTTATGGATGCATCTTTCATTCTCAAGTGTCGTAATAAACTGATCCGGTGAGAGAGTTCCTATCTCAGGATCGATCCATCTCACCAGAGACTCCATACTGCAAAGATACCCCGTAAGCGATCGGATCACAGGCTGAAAATACACCTTGATCCATTCCTTCTCGATCGCCTCATCTATCTTGCCGACAACATATTCCTGAGTCTTTACATGCTCCGCAAGCTCATCAGAAAACTCGACAATATCGTTCTTAGTGTCATACTTGATATAGTCGCAGGCTACTTTTGCACGCGAAAGTGCTGATTCTATACCCGAATCGGAGTCAAGCGCAAATCTGTAAATACCGAATTTACCGATCACATTGAACTGATTCCCATAGCTTTCGCAGAATCTCCTCTCCGCTTCCTCGGTTCTCTCCAAAACTTTTTCATATTTTGTAAACACTGCAAAATGATCATCAGAAAGCCTTGATATCACTGAATCCTCATATATTTCCGTAAGGATATCGGCCATAACCTTCAAACAGGCATCTCCTTCTGCGACTCCCTGATCTATGTTCAGAAGTTTGAAATTTACGAGATTGAGATAAATAATGGCATAGTCTTCTGAGCTTTCCCCTTCGTGCTTTATAACCTCATTAGCGATCTGCATCCGAAACTTCCTCTTGCCGTATAGTCCCGTGATGGAATCAAAATCAGTTCCGGTATTTTCAAATTTATGGACATAGATTATGCCGTAGACCAGATCCCCGTCGACGGGGTCTTTCCTGTAAGACCAGTGATTCACTACCCGAAGGATGTGATCCTTTTTTGTCCGGATATTATAGAATACATATCCGTCACATTGATGCAGCTCATCTATCTGAAGCCTGACTTCTTTCTTTATGACCGAAAGACTTGTCTCTCTTGTCATTCCGCCAAAAGTACCGCCGGTAAATTCAAAAAATTCTTCCCGGCTCCCGCATTCAAATAGAGAGATCAGATTGTCATTTACAAAAATTAGTTTATGGTCGTCGTGGGCTTCGCAAACAAAAGCGCCACCCGACATTTTTTCAATGAAAGACATGCTGCTTTCAGGTGTCAGATCCTCTTGCATATTCCCCCCTCAGGGTCTGGCTCACTCCCCGTAAAATACCAAACGGTTCCTTCCGCGCTCCTTCGCCGTATATACGGCCTTGTCGGCAGACTTATATAGTTCCGAAAAGTTCTTTCCGTCCTTCGGGAACATTGCTGCACCTATGCTTGCTGTCACATCATACTTCGCATATTCTCCTACCTTGAGATCACGGAAGAAATTATAGGTGACCTCACCCATATGCAGTCTGGCGTTTTCATTCGGTATATCCTTAAGAAATACACAGAATTCATCTCCTCCCAGTCTGCCTACGATATCCGTGGTACGGTAAATGGTAGGAAGCTGCGTACCCACCGCCTTCAGTACTTCGTCACCGAAAGCATGTCCTCTTGTGTCATTAATTTTCTTAAAATTATCTATATCAAAGAGCAGGAGCATCCCAGGCTCTTCCTCTCCCACCATATCCAGATAATCCTGGATGGTCTGCTCGGTAGATATCTTATTGAGCACTCCGGTAAGAAGGTCTGTTTCCGCCTTGCTCTTAAGCCTTTTCTGATCCTGCTCATAAAGCATCTTTATTATGAAATTCATAATAAGTATATACGCCAGAAAGACTATCAGTGCGATTATTATCTTAATATAGACCTTTTTGGAAGGTGCAAAATAATTGGTCACCTCGGTATCTATATAGTTTCCGGTCGCGAGCTCCATAACCTTCCAGCCGTTAAGCTTAAGAGGCCTGTATACCAGCGCTCTTTCTTCTCCGCTTATGCTGCAGTAAGCTATTCCGCTGTGATCACCCAGCAGGTTTCTTTTAGTAGTGGACACAGGCTCAGAGCCGGCAAATAAAATCTTGCCGTCAAAGATATTGTCCCCCTTCAGCACGCCCTTGCCTCCGACGGCACACATCACCACACCGTCAGCATCGGTAAATAAATACTGGGTCCGCCCGTCAAACTCCGAAAGAGAAGGCACTGTCTTGAAAAAATCAGCCGGGATCCGGACTGCTGCAAGAGAGTTTCCGTCAGAAGAGGGGGCGGCAATGGTGATCACATATTCGTCATCCGTTAGATCTGCTTCTGTTATCGTAGATTCCCCTCCGGAAGTTCCCTCCTTTGCTTTTGTATACCAGTCCTCCCCGGATACATCGATCTTATTACCGGATGCATCAACAGCACTCCCATCGGATCCGACAATATATCCCTCTATGGCACTTCCGCCTTCAATAAGCTCACTTATAAAAGGCATGCTCTTCCCGCTATCAGACGAATCGTCTATCCGCAGAGCATCTGCCTCCGCTGCTGTTTTCATCGCATCAAGTTCATAGAGAAGCTTATCGCCAACAGACTTGTCATAGCTTATTAGCTTCTCCTCCGCATAAGCCCTTCCGTTATTCTTTGCGCTGTCAGAAGCAAAGACAAGAAGACATATGATATAGACAAGGAGTACCCCCGTTGGCACCAGGTATCTCAGCAGGCTCAGAAATTCTTTTCTTTGCTCTTTCTTCTTTTTATTATTCATAACATGGTTATTATAATACTATGTCGGAAAAATAAAAAGCTGAGACAAAAGCCGCCACAAATTACGTGACGGCTCCGTCTGATATGTACAAAGCTTTTGTCAGATTACTTCCAGTTGGTATCTCCTGCTGCCTGTGCAAGCTGTGCCCTGCGGTCATCAAGATTCTTGAGGACATCATCGCTGGTCATATCGCCGATGAACATTGCTGCCAGATCAGCATTGATATCCATCCACTGCTCGTTGAAGTAAAGGATCACATCCTGAAGCACCATTCCCTTATGATCCTCGTCAAAGCTGTCAAGGAAGTCAAGAGTTGTCTTTGAATACTCAGGAGTCTGACCTACTTCTACAGGAAGGTTCTCAACGTCTGCCGCATTATCGATGAGATACTGTACATTGTCCTTTTCCAGAAGGAATGCAAGATACTGCTTTGCTGCATCGATATTAGGTGATCCGCTGTAGATAAAGCGTGAAGGACCTGTCGGATGGATATTGAGCACCTGATTATCACAGATGGGAAGTACGAAAAGACCGAAGTCATCAGCTGTATAGCCTGCTGTGTTGAGGTCGCTCTCCACTATCTTATTGATGGAACCGGGCTTAAGGTTGCACATTGCAAACTCTCCCTTTGCCATATATCCTTCAGCATCAGCAAACTCATCACTCATGTAGTTGTCACCGAAGTAACCGTTCTGTGCAAGAGTATTAAGCTGATCTACACACTTCTTCATGTTCTCATCCTCTGCGAAGGTGGTTTCGTTCTTGTTCAGCTTATCTATTATGCCGGGCTCGATCTTATCTATGCACTGGCCGTTTCCTGCCCAGAGCATGAGAAGATGCCATCCGTCTGCCAGAGGCTCATAGATAGGTGTAACTCCTGATGCGAGAAGCTTGTCACAGGTTTCCGTAAGCTCTACGAAAGTCGTGGGGACCTTTGCTCCTGCTGCTTCAAAAAGCTTCTTGTTGTATACCATATAGTAATCAGTCGTGGTGTCATAGTATGTAAGGCCGTAATTCTTACCGTCTACGCCAGTCTGCTCAGCTGAGAACGTGCTGTAAGCTGACATCCAGGGCTCATTTGAAAGATCAACTGCGTTCTGCTCTACATTATAGGTGGTCTTTAATGCAAAACCTGACTGAGCGCCCCAGATATCGGGACCCTCTCCGCTGTTTAAGCGGGTAAGGAGCAGATCCTGATACTGATCGGCGGGAACTATCTGATAATCCACATGGATGCCGGTCTGCTCTTCAAACTTCTTGCCCAGCTCCTGCTCGGAATCCTCCACCCAGTCCTGGCTGGCCATGACAGTGATAGT
>CADCRB010000246.1 GCA_902803745.1 uncultured Lachnospiraceae bacterium | reverse complement strand
TTTGAAATTCGCTCTGATTTAACTGGGAGTAGGCGCAGAGAGCGAGATCCCTTCGTATCTCACCTGCCTTATGGCTGTAGGAGACCTTTGTTCTGTTATCGAGATAATCCCTTACTCTGTTTTCGACGGTCTTAAGCTTGCCCGCAGCTTCACCTAATTTATCATGCGGAAGTTCTTTTCCCTCTGAAATATAGTCCTGAGAGAAAGCCCTTAAGTCACGCATACTTTTTATCATGTCTTCGTAAAGCTTTGAATTGGAGTGAAGGGCATAAGCATTTTCGGTGTTTTCCATGCTCTCAAGAAGCTTGTTTAATGAGGAACACTGATCGATCAGGCGCTGATCCAGATGATTAAATTGCTGATTAACATTTGTTTTTTCAGCGTTAATGAAATCCTGGATTTCCTTATATTGCGCTTCCCGGGCCTCACCCTCTAATTTAGATGTTTTAGATGATATCTCTGATAACAGTTCACTTCCTTTTTTGAATTCCGCATCAGTTTTGAGATATTTATTTTTGAGAGTGTGAAAGCAGGCTGTGGGATATGAGCTTAATTCCGGGTTTGCTGAGAAATTAGTCGCCGATTCCAGCATGGATGAAAGGTTTACGGACATGGTAGAGCATGCCTGATTATGCAGCTTTTCCGCTGTTAAACTGAATTTATCATTTATCTGCCAATCCGGCTCACCTTTAGAATCCGCTTTCAGCTGGGATATTTTTTTTCCTGCTTCTTTTGATTTTCCAAGGGTATATATCTGAAAGCCCTGGAGCATATCCTTTGTCTTTGATTCATCCAGAGTTCCATCGGGTTTTTTTACGCAGGTTACAGTATAGAGAATATCATTCATTGCCGCTTGGACAGCAGGTGAATCCTTGGGCGTAGCCACTGACATAAAGGAATTTATATATTCAAGGCTGGCATTGAGTCCCTTGTTTTTTATGTTTTTTACCCAATAGGAGATATATTTGTCGTATTCCTTTTTGTCTCTTTCTTCGAGACCGGAGATATCAGAATAATCAGAGAGAGAGTCGGGAGCTTTCGATACAGTTTCGATATTTTTTACATAAAGATCTCTTCTTTTTTCTGCTTCGGCCGAATCATCTACTGAATTTACTACAGGGGCATCGAAGGAATTGTTTACAGTATGTGCATAGTTATCAAGGAAATCAATGATCTTATCATCAGCCACTATACCGGTTACGCCGGTCTTTTCCGAGGCGGGGATACTATGAAGCTCTTGCTGAAGCTCATGGTAAGTGTTTACAAATTTCAGATGTGTGCGGTCCTTGGCACAATATTCATCATAGCCGTCTATATTATCCGGATTGTTCTGGAAAGAAGCTACCGCACCATCGAGATATTTCTGTAAATCCGCGAAGAGATTGTCTATTTTTTGCAGCCTCTCTGTCCGTTCAATGGAAAAGTCCTCACGGTTTTCAAAATTATTCCTTATATTCCTTATATAGTCTCTTAAATATACTATTCTGTTATATTTTGGCATAAATCATTTTCCCCTGTTGTCAGTATAGTGCATTTGGACAATTTTTCAATCTCTCTTTCTGTTCATATATACAGTTGAGTCTGCAAAATAAGCCCGGAGCGTTGCAAAAGGCTTGAGCATGTTGATGAGGCCCACCCGGAGGATAAGAGTGAGATAGAGGAAAGCGAAAGCAGTGATGATCCTTCTGGTGGTTCAGATGGCGGGGACGATTCAGATGGAGATTCGAGTGATGAGGAAGATGGTTAACTGAGGGTTTTTATCATTTTCTCCGCATATAGCAGCTCTCTGTATTTCAGATAGCCTACTCCGATATATCCTTTGTTCATGTACTTGGAAAATCCGAGATATAGAGCAGCTGTATCTGTCAAAACTTCATTCTTGTGGGAATCCATAAAGGAAATATCATTTGTCCTGAGAAAATGATGCATGCATTCATGTATCAGAACAGAAAAGACAATATTATCGTGGGCATTATCGCCGATAAGGATTCTGATCTCTGAGCCTTTATTGCTGTGGACATACTGACCTGCCGCATTAGGCCCAAGTTGTTTTACCGCACAAACTGGAATATCCCACTGTTTATTATCACAATGATTCAGGATGTCATATGCAAGGGCTGTCAGATAGCTGTTGTTTTCCGGATCCTTTGAAAACTTTTCGTATAAGCTTTGATCTGGAAAGTATTCTGATTTTGGTTTCCCAAGCCTGTTTTGCAGAAGGGCAATGCTTTCCTGTATCTCAGAATGGTTCTTAATTGCTGAGCTACTCTTTCTGTACACTGTAATTATTGTCATTACGATGATGAAAAGGGTGAAGAGTATATGGAATAATAATTCTATTGAGTGCATATAATCCTTTCTTCATGGGCAATAAGTCATCTTATGGATTATCGCACAGGGCTGGAGCTGTAGCAATAATCTGATGCACATTATGCATTTATACTGTTGTATAGAGTAAACGTTAAAAATGAAGTCACTGATTATTGCATATGGCTTGCCTTTCTTATCGGCTGGATCAGGCGGGATGGGACCATGGTCTTATATATACTGGACGATGATGAATCGAAATATCAGCAGTTTTCCTTTGATACTTAGCGGAGCTATATTTTATTCATCCAGTACATCATAGACTTTTGTGCCATTAAGGAATGACAAGAGAGACTTTTCTTTATTTGTATCATTTAAAACATTGAAATTAACATCTATTCCGTAAGGCATAAATCTTTCATCTAAGGCATCGACAAGCGGCATCATTCCCTCTACCATCTTATCCCAATCACTTTTAGGGCGAAGACCATCGCAAACTGCGCATACACCTGCATAGATTCCGTCCTGCCACAAGTTTACGACCAGCATATTGTCCTTAAGCGAAAGCGAATAATTATCACCGCAATAAGCTGACATGATCGTATCTGCCGTATTTAAAGCGTCATTTAATTCATCTTCATCATATGTTACTTCTGTCACGGGTTCAGAAACCGGCTCAGAATCCATTTCTGCATCAGGTTCAGAGAAAGGTGAAGATATTATTTCATCATTATCCGGCTGTTCAGTAAGTTCCTCTATAGTAGGCTCTTCGGAAACGGGCTGGGTAGATGTCTCTGCGGCAGAGCTTTCCGATCTGCTACAGCCTGCGACATAAAATAATAATACTATATAAATGCTATAAACCAGAACTTTTCTCATAAAAGAATAATTTTTCCCATCTATTTCCTTGTTACTTTCATTATAACACCGTGGCTTGGAGATGCGAAGTGGGCTGGGGGTGTGGGCCTGGGCCCAACCACAGCCCCATACCCCAAAAAAGTCTTGACATACTCTGACAGACGTAGTATATTTACCCCATCAAACATAGTACGACAGTCGTAGTACGATTGTCGAAGTAGAGGAGGGATCATAATGACAGAGATCAGCAGCGATGTGATCCGTGGCTACAATGATACGATGATCCTGTTCATTCTCGAGCAAGAGCCGTCCTACGGCTACGAGATATCAAAGCAGATAAAGCGGATCTCGGATGGAAAATATCTGATAAAGGAAACAACTCTTTACTCAGCTTTCACGAGAATGGAAAAGAACGGGTATATCGAATCATTTACTCAGGAGCAGGATCCGGAGGGTAACGGCAAGAAGCGTACGTATTACCGGATCACGGATTCGGGCAGAGAGTACTACAGGGCCAAATGCGATGAATGGAGCCTGACGAAGGAAGTAGTCGAAAGATTCATCAAAATATGAAGAGATCAAGGAGAGAAAAATGGAAACGATAAAGAATTATCTGGAAGCAATGTTTGCAGGATTGCCGGATACTGCTGAGGTAAGAAAAGCCAAGGCAGAGCTTCTGCAAATGATGGAAGACAAATACAATGAACTTCGCGCCGAGGGACAGAGCGAGAATACAGCGGTAGGAACGGTGATATCCGAATTCGGTAATCTCGATGAGCTGGCAGATGATCTCGGACTCAAAAACGAAGTTCAGGAATTCAATGACGCAGAGAGCGCCAATCCCCGCAGGCAGATCAGCCGTGATGAGGCAGCTTCATTTATCGAAAACAGGATACGCAAATCACTTTTTCGTGCTGTCGGGGTCATGCTCTGCATAATATCGGTCGCATGTCCCATCATTACATCACAAGGTGATACACAGATAGTACTGGCCGGTCCGTCACTGATGTTTGTATGCATAGCTTTGGGTGTCGGATTCATAGTATATAGCGGGTTCGTTGACAGCGAGTGGAAGTTCATCGGGAAGCAGCTCTGCTTCATAGATATGAACACAGCCTCCTATGTAAAAGAAAGGCGGAAAAGCTTTGAAGGAGTTCGCGCAATTTGCTTGACTTTAGGCATCGTTCTATGTATCGTCTGCTGGGTCCCATGCCTGTTGTTTTCAGCAAGTGCCAGAGTAACGATCGGTCCGGCATTGATGTTCCTGCTGGTCGGTATCGGAGTTTTCCTCATAGTTTATGCGAACAGTGCGAGCAAAGGCTTTGATATGCTGCTGAGGGTAAATGATACGAAGACCATAAGCGGAGGTTACGGAGAGCCGGCGCCTTCCGAAATGAAATATGTAAGCAAGACGGCCGAGACCATAGTATTATGCTACTGGCCTGTGGTCACCTGCCTCTATCTCATCGTAAGCTTCCTGAGCTTCAGATGGGATCTTACCTGGATCATATGGCCTATAGCGGCTGTGTCGTACAGAGCGGTAGTTATAAACTGCCGCAGTGATGACTAAAGAGATCTTATTTCAGAAATGATACAGGAGGATACAATGAAAAATAAAGCAGCCAGAATGATCATAACGATATTGAGTCTGATAACGGTCGCAGCCATACTGTTGGGTCTTTATATAAATGTTTTCAGCGGTAGGAAGAAATTCGGCCCGATGGGAATGGTCTCGGATACAATGACCTTTGAAGAAGAGGTAAAGGAAATCTCTATAGAGGTCGATGCAGCAAAAATTAATGTGACTGAGGGAGACAGGCTCTCGGTAGACTACACACTTCCGGCAAGTGAGGGGACTGAAGTAGAGATGAATAATGGGAAGCTTTCCGTAAGAGGCGGGAAGAACAGATCGGTGTTTTCTCTTGGTGGTATTAATGACCTCAGTGTCGATGTGACGATACCTGCCGGAACAAAGCTTGAGAGCTTCTCGCTCGAACTTGATGCAGGAGATGTGTCCATAGGATCATTTGATGCAAAGCAGTTCAGCCTGAATTCAGATGCCGGAAATATAGATATTCATAAGATAAATTCGGATGCTTTTGAGATAACGGTCGACGCAGGCAATATCAGCATTAATGATCTTGCAGCAGGCACAGCATCGATAGAGGCGGATGCCGGAAATATCGAGATCAGCAACAGCAGGATAGATACTATTGATGCAAAGGCGGATGCCGGGAATATAGAAGTGAAGGCTTCCACGGTCGATAAAGGCAGCTGCGAGACTGATCTGGGCAACATTTCACTAAATGGAGATATCGGGGATGTCCTGACAAAGACATCCCTTGGGAATACTTCCGTAAACTGAGGCATAAGAGACGGATCGGATTTTCCTGTCAATCCCGCTTATGGTCTCGCGGGTATTCAGGTCGCTATGACCAGAAAGAGTTGCAAGCTGGATTCGAATTATGAACTTTACAGGGATGTTTGAGAAAGTCCACCTGTCTGCTTCCTGAACTTTCGATTATTGTAATATAATTAATCATAAAAAAAAGATGAGCTGAGGCTCATCTTTTTTGTTTTAGAGATGAAAGAATATATGAGAGATGTTATGATAATATGCAGACGTCTTGGAAACAGCTTCAGGGTTATGCCAGAGGGAAAGAGATCAGCTTAGAGGAGTTAATATGAAGTATAGAAAGAACCGGAGCGGTGAGGATATTTCTGTTTTGGGATATGGTTGTATGAGGTTTACCTCATCTATCAAGGGTATTGATATCGACAAAGCCGAAAAAGAGCTGATGGCAGCTTACCAAAACGGAGTTAACTACTATGATACTGCCTATGTCTATTCCGGGAGTGAGGTCCTCCTCGGGGAGATTTTTGAAAGAAACGGTATCAGGGACAAGATCAATATCGCGACAAAGCTCCCACAGTATCTTATCAGCAACAAATCGGCGCTCGACAGATATTTCAATGAAGAGCTGAAAAGACTTCGGACTGATTATGTGGATTATTACCTGATGCATCATATGACGGCAATGAATCAGTGGCAGAAGCTTCTGTCCCTTGGTATCACGGACTGGATCAGGCAGCGTAAGGAAGACGGCAGGATCAGGAATATAGGTTTTTCCTATCACGGTAATTCAGAGGATTTTATTGAAATATTAAACGCCTATGACTGGGATTTCTGTCAGATACAGTACAATTACGTGGACGAGCATACCCAGGCCGGAAGAGAAGGACTTAAGGCAGCAGCGGAAAAAGGGATACCTGTAATAATAATGGAGCCTCTGCGTGGCGGAAAGCTGGTAAATCTTTTGCCTCAAAACGCAAAAGAACTCATAGCCTCGCAGGATACCGGATACTCACCTGCAGAGTATGGACTGAGATGGCTGTGGGATCAGCCTGAGGTCACCTGCGTGCTGTCCGGGATGAACTCCCTGGAGATGGTCGAGGAAAACTGCCGTATCGCATCGGAAGCGGAGGCGGGTTGTCTGTCAGAAAATGACTTTAAGGTCATAGAAGAAGTAAAGAATATCATCAAAGAAACAGAGCTTGTGGGATGCACAGGATGCGGATACTGCATGCCCTGTCCTAAAGGAATTGATATCCCCGGGCTTTTCAGATGCTACAATCTGACTGCTATTGACGGAAAGAAGGGCGCCAGATTCGAATATGCCCAGTCCATAGGGCTGAAGAAAGAGCCGGCTTTTGCCACTCAGTGCATTAGCTGCGGAAAATGCGAGAAGCACTGTCCGCAGAGTATCCCTGTCAGAGAGAAGATCAGGGAAGCAGACAGGATCCTTCGCCCCCTGCCATACAGGATAGGGATAAGCGTGGCAAGAAAGTTTATGTTGAGGTAGTTTTTTAAGGAGGTATAGATAATGTCTGTGAAATGGGGAGTATTGGGAACCGCAGGTATAGCAAGGGGTTGCACGATACCCGGAATGAAGGAAGCCGGAAACTGCGAGCTTTATGCCATTGCCGGCAGAGACGGGGCAAAGGCGGAAAGCTTCAAAAAGGACTTTGGATTTGAGAAAGCCTATGTGGGATATGACAGGCTGCTTGCAGATCCTGACGTACAGGCAGTATATATTCCGCTTCCGAACAATCTGCACAAGGAGTGGGTATTAAAGGCGGTAAAGGCCGGCAAGCACGTGCTGTGTGAAAAACCTCTTGCTCTATGCGCAGAAGATGAGAAGGAAATGTTTGAAGCGGCAAAAGAAAACAATGTTTTACTGATGGAAGCTTTTGCATATCTTCACAGCCCTTATGTTTCAATGCTCAGGAACGAAATACAAAGCGGAGCGATAGGAGAGGTTGATTTTATTCAGACTTCCTTCCTCACTCAGGGATACATCGATGACATCAGAATACATAAGGAGACCGGAGGCGGAGCCGTATATGATCTTGGATGCTATTGCACGACTATGCTCCTGTCTCTTGCAGACTCAGAGCCGGAATATGTCATGGGTAATGCGGAGTTCAATGACTTCGGAGTGGATATCTTTTCATCGGCGCTTATAAAATTCAAAAATGGCATTCGCGGCGCTTTTACTGTAGGTATGATATTTAAGCCTGAACCTTTAGACAGATGGGACAGCCTGTATATACATGGTTCAGAGGGTTATATCGTTTCAGATATAGAATACAATCAGGCCGGATCGCTTCATTTTAATGTATTTTCCAACGCCACC
>CADCRB010000245.1 GCA_902803745.1 uncultured Lachnospiraceae bacterium | reverse complement strand
TGACAATGATACCATCAGCGCGGTAACTTTTCAAGAATTTATTATTGACATATACGTCATACTCCACGACCCTCATATTGCCCTGTCTGTGTACGACGATATCATTTAATGCACTGTCGCTGGTGATAATGCGTTCTCCTGTCGTGACATCTCCCGAAAGCATCATCCTTTCATCAACGAGATATCTGTCCTGAATAAGAGCTTCCATCGAAGGCTTTATCTCTTCTCTGTCCACATCGGTAAGATAACCCAGCCGGCCTGTATTTATCCCAAGGATGGGGATCCCCAGATCTGCCACATCTCTTGCAGCCTGTATCAGTGTACCGTCACCCCCAAGCACCAGAATACAGTCCGTATCATCCGGTATGGAGCTGCTGTCCGTATATCTGTCATAACCGTCACTCTCGGCGGTAACATGCGTGCTGCAGACGCATCCAAGCGACTTCAGATAATCCTCTGTCTCGCGCGCCGCCTCAAGTCCGCCTTCTCTTGTAGGATTTACTATGAGGAAAAAATTTTTCACGATAGACTCTCCTCTGCTAACGCCGTCAGCCCAGGCTTGAATGAGCTCTTTTTACAAGGTCAGGTATCATATCCACAGAGCATTCAGCCTGCTCCAAAACCTTATTCCTGACAATATACATCAGATATTCTATATTACCCTCGGGCCCTTTGATCGGCGAAAAATCAAGCCCCGATATCTTAAATCCGTTTGATGCAGCATATCCCATACAGGATCTGATCACATCCTCATGCACCGCCGGATCCCGCACCACGCCCTTCTTCCCTACAAGATCCCTGCCGGCTTCAAACTGTGGTTTGATGAGGCATACCATCCTGCCATGTTCTGAAAGTATAGCGGCCGCAGCAGGCAGTATCTTTGACAGGGAGATAAAGGAAACATCCACAGAAGCAAAATCCGGAGTATCGGGAATATCATCCTCTGTGAGATATCTGAAATTGGTTTTTTCCATGCAGATGACACGGCTGTCATTCCTTAAGCCCCAGTCAAGCTGGCCGTATCCCACATCTATCGAATAAACCTTCAATGCACCGTTCTGCAGCATGCAATCCGTAAATCCGCCTGTGGAGGCGCCGATATCCATGCAGATAAGGTCCTTAAGATCAAGCTCAAAGGATACAAGAGCCTTCTCAAGCTTCAGTCCGCCGCGGCTGACATATTTAAGCCTGTTTCCCCTGTACTCGATATCCACCGAGTCGGGAAAGCTGCTGCCCGCCTTATCTTCACGCGTTCCGTCTACGTAAACACTGCCCTCCATGATCATAGCTTTCGCCTTTTCTCTGGAAGAAGCAATGCCCCGCTCAGTAAGCAGGACATCAAGACGTTTTTTTTCAGCCATCTGCACCTTCCCTGTCCGGTATACCAGCAGCTGCCTCGAGGTCATCATATCCTTCAGGCGATGCATCTTTCATGGCATTCAGCTTGTTTATTATCCGTCCCGCCACACTCTCCGGGTCCATTCCAAGCTTTTTACGAAGTATGGCTATCGAGCCGTGCGGCACGAATTCATCCGGAACCGCAATATTCAATATGCCCGGACGAAGCTCGTTCATTTCCACAAACTCCGTCACGTGCTCACCATAGCCTCCGGAAAGAACATTATCCTCCATTGTGACGATAAGCTCGTGGCTTTCAGATATCCTGATCAGAGTATCACCGTCTACCGGTTTTACGAATCTTGAGTTTATCAGAGAGCACTCATAGCCTTTTTCTTTAAGTATCTCCCTTACCTTCTCCGCTGTCTCGACCATGGCTCCTACGGCAAATATGGCGATACCACTTTCTTCATATATCACCTCACTCCTGCCGTACTCGATCTCTGCCCGGAAATCCTTAAGTCCGCAGTACGCCGCTGACCTCGGATACCTTACTGCCACGGGTGAATCCATGGTGACGGCAAATTTCATCATGTCTGAAAGCTCCCATTTATTCTTTGGAGCCATTATGGTCATATTGGGCATTGAAGACAGGAATGAAAGATCAAATATCCCCTGATGTGTCTCTCCGTCCGCGCCCACTATACCGGCTCTGTCTACCGCGAATATTACGGGAAGACTGCCGATACAGACATCATGCAGTATTTCATCATATGCGCGCTGCAGAAAAGAAGAATAGATGGCTACCACAGGTTTCATTCCTCCCGCCGCAAGTCCGGCCGCAAAGGTCACTGCATGCCCCTCTGCTATACCTACATCGGCAAATCTGTCCGGATAGATATTCCTGTATCTCTTGAGTCCGGTCCCGTCAGGCATGGCTGCAGTTATCGCCATTACATTTTCATTTCTAGCAGCAAGCTTGATCATGACAGTTGAGAATATATCCGTGTAGCTTGCCGTGCCGGAAGGCTCTTTGGGTAGTCCGGTCTCTATTTCAAAAGGTCCCGTGCCATGGAATCTCGCAGGATGCCGCTCTGCCGGCGCGTATCCTTTTCCTTTTTTAGTGCAGGCATGGATTATTACCGTATGCTTGATATTCTTGGCTTCCTTTATCGTCTTCTCCAGCATGCCGATATCGTGGCCGTCCACCGGTCCTAAATAGGTTATGCCCATGTCTTCAAAGAGCATGCCGGGGACTACGAGCTGTTTCATGGAACTTTTAAGCCTCTTCAGGCTGTCCAGCACCTTATCGCCCTTAGGCATGCTTTTAAGCAGGAATTCCTCCATGCCTATCTTGAAATTCTGATATCCTACCGCAGTCCTTATACCCTGAAGATACTTTGACATGCCTCCGACATTTTCAGAAATGGACATCGCATTGTCATTTAATATGATGATGTAATTTGTCTTTAATTTCGCGGCATTATTGAGTCCTTCGTAAGCGAGTCCTCCTGTGAGCGCGCCATCACCTATCACAGTGACAACAGTATAATTCTCTTTTCTCAGATCCCTTGCTTTTACAAGCCCCAGCCCTACAGATATGGAGGTACTGGAATGCCCCGTGTCGAATACGTCGCATTCGCTCTCTCCTCTTTTGGGAAAGCCGCTCATTCCTCCAAACTGCCGGAGCGTATCAAATCCCTCCCGTCTGCCGGTAAGCAGCTTATGGATATAGGCCTGATGTCCCACGTCAAAAATTATCTTATCCTTAGGAAGATCCAGCTGCCTGTGCAAAGCTATTGTCAGCTCTACTACTCCTAAATTGCTTCCGAGATGACCGCCGGTATTACTTACCTTTTCGATAAGAAATTCCCTGATCTCCCCCGCGAGCCTGGGCAGCTCTCCACGGGATATTTTCTTTATGTCGTTTTCCTTATGTATCCTGTCCAGTATCATATAGCTTATTTTGTCCTGCCTATCATTGAGAGGATCAGCTCTCTTAAGAAATCATTCTCACGTCCTATGCTGTCAAAAAGCTCGATCGCTTTTTCAGACATTTCCTTTGCATCCTTCTTTGCTTCCTCGACTCCTTTTATAGTCACATAGGTGATCTTGTTATTTTTGATATCAGAACCCACCCTCTTGCCTATGACCTTCTCATCTCCTACAACATCGAGGATATCATCCTCTATCTGGAATGCTGTGCCAACGAGAAGCGCAACCCTGCTTATCTTCTCTGTCTCCTCCTTTGAAGCTCCGGCAAGCACAGCTCCTATCTTCATTGCCGCCTCTATCAATGCACCGGTCTTATTCTCATGGATGTACATAAGCTCATCGAGATCTACATCGCGCTTCTTTTCTTCGGCATCCACATCACAGGCCTGACCTCCGAGCATGCCGTTAATTCCGGATTTTCCGGAAAGGATCTTTAAGGCATTTATCACGCGGCTCTTATTCACGCCTTTTATATCAAATGCATTAAGGGCGGTCTCGTATGCCATATTGAGCAGACCGTCTCCTGCGAGAACAGCCATACCCTCACCATAGATCACATGAGTGGTCTTGCGGCCTCTTCTGAACTCGTCGTTGTCCATCGCCTCAAGATCATCATGGACCAGAGAATAATTATGTATCATCTCGATAGCTGCCATAAAGGGTTCGATGACCTCGCCTTCGCCCCCGAACATCTTAAAGGTCTCATACATAAATATGGGACGAAGCCTCTTGCCCCCGGCCTTTACCGAGTAATTAATGGCAGAGATAACAGTGGACGGATAACCCTTTTCTTCCGGAAGATATTTCAGTATCACTTCCTCTGCCCTAAGCTGGGCAACCTTCATATCAGATTCATTCATCGAAATCCTCCGTCCTTCCTTCATCATCGATAAGCTTTACCTTCTTTTCAACTTCATCCACAGCCCCTGATGCCTGCTTCAGAACCTTCATGCCCTTTTCGTATAGGTCAAACGACTCCTCGAGGGGAAGATCCGGATCCTCCATCTTCCTTATCACTTCATCCAGATATTCAAAGCACTCCTCTATGCTTCTGCTTTTAGCATCCGTTTCTTCAGTTGTTTTTTTCGATCTCTCTGACATTAGCTTTCACCTTTCCGTTAAGCATACGTATATTGATCATATCACCAACGGAAAGTGATCCCACATTCCGTATGTTTTTTCCGTTTTCATCAGTTACAAATGAATATCCCAAAGTGAGCTTTTCAAGGGGTGATACGCCTTTCATCCGCTCCGCATACAAAGACACTGAATGTCTTCTGTCCGTAAGCTTTTCGGTGATCGATGATCTCAGTCTCCGCTCTGTCACCTCACTCCGGTCTCTCCCGCTCATAAGCTGATCTTTCATCAACTGCCGCATCCTGTTCTCGATATCTGCAAGACGCATCCTCTTTGAAGCAATGACCGCATCCGGCCGCATCTTCTTGATCAGGTTCTCCGCCTCTTTAAGTCTCAGTCTGTCCTGTACTATGAGACGGCCTATCGAATCCTTTAATCCGCCGCGGTATCCGTCAAGCCTTTCCAGGAATGCTTCATAGTCAAATACCGCCAGCTCCGCTGCTGCCGAAGGAGTGGGAGCCCTTAGATCCGCTACATAGTCCGCAATAGTCGTATCAGTCTCATGACCCACAGCAGATATGACCGGAGTGCGGGACCGGAATATTGCTTCGGCTACCGCTACCTCATTAAAGGCCCACAGGTCTTCTATCGAGCCTCCTCCTCTGCCTGCGATGATAACGTCGACCCCTGCATCATCAAGCAGCCCGATACCTCTTGCCACCGACTCTGCAGCTCCTTCTCCCTGCACCTTTGCAGGATAGAGTATTATCTCCACATAGGGATTCCTTCGTCTTGTAATATTTATTATATCTCTCACTGCAGCACCGGTAGATGCGGTCACTACACCGAGTCTTCTTACATATCCGGGGATCGGCTTCTTGTATTCCTTAGAAAACATCCCCATCTCTTCGAGCTGATCCTTGAGTTTCAGAAATTTCTCGTACAGCTCGCCCCTGCCTTCTTTTTTTATTCTCTTGGCATATATCTGATAGCTGCCGGCCTTTTCGTATACTCCTAACCCCCCGGTGATCTCTACCTTCAAGCCTTCTGTAAGCCTGAAATCAAGGGATCCGGTATCCGATGCAAACATCACTCCCGAAAGTGATGCCCCCGCGTCCTTTACGGTGAAATAAATATGTCCGGAAACATGATACTTTACGTTTGACAGCTCCCCCTTCACAGTAAGCGATCTCAGTATCACGTCTGTGCCGATGAGCTTTTTAAGATAGGCTGTAACCTGGGTTACGGAATAGATTTTTTCCATAATTCATCCGG
>CADCRB010000244.1 GCA_902803745.1 uncultured Lachnospiraceae bacterium | reverse complement strand
GGATATTATACTGCAGACAGCGGAAAATCATCTTTCGAGATGTGAGCAGATATTTGGTATAAGTCGATATGACAAAAGGCTTTCTAAAACTGATCAGTTGTGGTTTTATAAGAAAACATACTGTATTAGGGAAGAAGACAAAAGATGCGCTGTATCAACTGACAGATTTCTACACATTGTTTCATTTCCAGTTTCTGCAAAAGAAGAGAGATGAGCATTACTGGACAATACAGACAGATACTCCGGTCAGAAATACATGGTGCGGTCTGGCATTTGAGAGGGTGTGCTTTGAACATGTTAATGAGATTAAGTATGGGTTGGGAATATCGGGCGTGCTGACAGAAGTGCATTCATGGTTTACCAAAGCAGATAAGAGCTCTGGCATTAAAGGGGCTCAGATCGATATGGTTATAGTACGAAATGATCGTATAATAAATCTTTGCGAGATGAAGTATTCTATAAGTGAGTATTCTTATACTGGAAAGGATGATGAATCCCTTCGGAACAAAATAGCAGCTTTGAAAACAGTATGTAAAACGCGGTACTCTTTTCATCCGGTATTGGTAACAACATATGGATTAAAAGAAGGGCTGTATTCAGGAAGAATACAAGCTGTAATAAGAATGGATGATTTATTTTACAGATTGTAAAATACGCTAAAACTCATAGATTATAATTCATATAGCGTACTATACATTATCTGATCTTATACCGAGTTTCTTGGATTCAATAATGACATCGGCATATTTTCAGCCAATAATAATGGATCATACGTATTCATGGAATACAAAAGAAAAAAGCTCTGTATCAATCTGTTCAGAAGCCGTGGGGCTGAACAGATGCATAGTTTGGTAAAGAGGAAACGTATTATGCCACAATTGAAAAAAAAAGAATTTCCGGAAGGAAGAAAACTGCGGAGGAATAATCCGCAGTTTGGCACGAGATTTTACTTAAATGGTCACAGATATGTGTACTATGAGAATGGAAACCCAAAATACTATTTTGCCGGCAGGCCATATACCTTAAAAGATGCCCGGAAATGGAAAAAAGGGGTTTTGATCGGTATGGGATTCTGCACTCCTTTACTCACAGTTATTCTAATTTATATTTTTTATTTGTATTCCGGACAGCACAATATATTTACGATTCTGGTCTGTATTATGCTTTCAGGCATGATCGTGTTTGCCGTACATAGATTCTTCAGTGTATTGGGATTGAAGCCCGAAGAAGATCCTATGCTGCAGTCATATCAGTGTTCAAGTGATTTTCAGAAGCCCCAGGAGGAGACCTGCGGGTATTGCGGTGGTGTTTATTCCGGTGGAGCGCATACGGTATGCCCTCATTGCGGAGCCCTGATCGGGAAACGGCCGGTTCAGCAGCAGTAAACTATTGAGCAAGACATTCAATTTTATCTTTAAGGAGCTATGAACGTGAGCGAATGGATCTGCAATGATATAGAATCTCCAGAAGAATGGGATGCCAACAGAATAAAGCCCGGAATGATTTTAAAGTATTAAGCAAAAATAGTCTCGGAGCATCCGGCACTTCGTGCATGATATCACCTGCAACACGTAAATCATAGAAAAAGGATTGTCATCGAGGAAATCCTTTTTCTTAGAATAAATCATAAACAAGCAATGGCTTTGGCCGTTTTGATTACATCTGCCGTATACTTTTTCTTCAGCTCTGACGATTTAATCCCATCTTTTATATCTTTTACCGCAGAATAAATCATCTGAGAGTTTTCTTTTTTTGCTTCTCTTCTTGTCTTTTCCGTATATGTTTCCAATACTTTTCCACCCATCTCGTTCATCTCCTTCCTGGCATTCTTATGTGAACGCAATACGTAGTCCATGATCTCCATTATGCAACCAACGAGGTCATTATATAACTCTGAAGATCCGCCTTTTTCAAGAATCTTCTCAAGTTTACTGCATATGCCGGTATATTCCCTTAACAGTTCATCAAGTCTTTTTCTGTCTTTGTCGATGGTCTCAAGCTCTTTCTCATATCTTAACACATAGAACGGAAGATACATCAGCAGTTTCTTGCGGAAGATAACGTCCTTTGTGTATTCCTGAACTTTTATCACCTTTGATTCGTATGTCAGAGAATCTCCCTTGGGAGAACGGACCTCCACGGTAAGAGTGTCAGGAGTATTCTTCATGTGTCGCAGATAGACAACCGCTGATTCGGGAAGATCCACATGAAGATAGTCTTTGTTCTTCCTTGCACGCTCCAGAGCGATCTCCATGCCATACTCAAACATGCGTATGGCCATCGTATTGTCGGAATTTGATTGGCATTCCACGTGATAAATATGTCCCTTGATCAGGAAGATGCTGTCGGTAACGAGCTTGCCGTTCTTTGTATAGAACTCGTTCTTTAACTGCTCAAATTCAATATCCATCGGATAGCGGGTTCCGAAAGCATCGTTTATCACCGGAATGATAAACTGAGGCATCCGGCTGATGATGGTGCGATACACATCATCAAATATCGTTGATGAAAATTCAGCGGTCTTCCTGCGTGCCATATGTATCCTTTCAGTCTTTTTCTTAATTATAGTCTTTGGGGAAGTAAATAACAACATACGAAAACAGTGAGAACCGTCCCCGTTGGTCGGCCTTTTCATACTAATCTTATATATGATAAAATGGCACTAAAGTGTATTTACAACGAGGAGGCAATCATAATGACCGTAAAACATATATATATGATCGCGCTTATTGCCGCGCTTATTCTTTCAGGCTGCGGTGCAGGCGCCGGGAATACCGATACATCGGCACAGCAGGATGCCGCCGCTTCGCAGACAGCAGGAGCGCAGGCTGATAACGCCGACAGCGGCCTTCTCCGTGGCGCACTGAATGCGGATATAACGACAATGGACGTTCACAAAACCAGCAATGATTACATGGTTCCGATGAACATATATGACACGCTTTTTACGATAAGGAAAAAGGATGACGGATCCACGGAGATCGTAAACAGCCTTGCAGAATCATACGACCTTTCAGATGATGGGAAAACCTATCACTTTACTCTTCGTGACGGGGTCGTATTCTCAGACGGCACCCCGCTTACGGCGAAAGATGTGAAGTTTACCTTCGAGCGCATTCTTACCCTTCCTGACAGTGCCCAGACGGATTACGCCATACCTATAGACGGTGCGCAGGACCTGCTTGACGGGAAGGCGGACAGCCTGAAGGGCATCACGGTTGAGGATGACCATAATTTCTCAATTACATTGTCAGAGCCTTATGCCGGATTCCTTGCTTCACTCGCTACGCCTTCTGCCAGCATTTATTCCGAGAAGATCGTCACTGAAGCCGGGGATGACTTCGGAGTCCTTCCTGAGAAAACCCTGGGCACTGGACCGTATATCGTAACGGAATGGACGAGGGGGAGCGGCCTTAAATTCGAATATAACCCGCGCTATTGGGGAGAAGAGCCGTCAGTGAAGAGGGTGGAACTTTCTATAATGGAGCCCCAGGCCATGAACATGGCTTTCCAGAAGGGCGATCTTGATATTCTTGACTGTCTCCTGATCGACTCAGCGATCGTGAAATCAATATATAAGACCGATGCCTACAAGGATCATATAGTATCGATCGACAGGATGGGTACGAATTTCTTCATGATGAATGAGAATGTCGAACCTTTAAACAATGTACAGGTGAGGAAAGCCATACAGATGGCAATCGACCGCGAATCCATACTGCAGTCGATCTACGACGGTGACGGACAGCTTGAGGACGGCATCTATCCTACGGGATGCCTGGTCTACAACAAAGAAAACCAGGGGTGGCTTAAATATGATCCGGAGGGCGCGAAAAAGCTTCTCACCGATGCAGGATACGGCGACGGCTTTGATATGGAGATCTGTCTGGATACATCCAATACTGACGCGGTGCAGAATACGGTCCAGGTCATAGCACAGAACCTTAATGACATAGGAATCCGGGCCAATATACGTTCTGTCGACCACGCCAGCTATCTGGACCTTCGGAACAGCGGGGATATGTCTTCATATCTGGCGCTATGGCTCCTTGATTTCAACGATCCTGACAATATCATCTACACCTTCTTCGGAAACAAGGACAATACGAAGACGCGTTCTAATAACTACGCTGACGATGCGGTGATCGCGAGGGTCACCGCAGCGAAAACCATCGTGGATGAGACAGAACGTAATAAGGAATACGCGGCCCTGGAAAAGAAGCTGGTACAGGATGATGCCGTATGGGTGCCGATGTTCTCGCTTAAGCATCTTTTTGTCATAAGCGACAGGGTGGCTGAATTTACGCCTCACTGGGCCGGGTGGAGTGATTTTTACTTCGCACAGACCGAGCTTAAATGAGGGAGGTGCGAATATGTCGGAGACATATTTTTTCATTGCACCGACCGACTTGTCGCTGACCAAAGGAAAGGGGCGATACCTTTTATATAGAGAGGTGACTGAGCGGTGAAGGGACTGGCAGGCAGAATTATCGGAGTGATAGTCGTCCTCATCGGGGTCGTTGCACTTATCTTCGTGATGCTTCGTATCATTCCCGGCGATCCTGCCTCTGTCCTTTTGAATGAGCATGTGAGCCAGGCTAATATTGACCGCCTTACCCGGACCATGGGGCTTGACAGGAGCCTTCCGGAACAGTTCTTCGGCTATCTTGCGGGAGTCCTTCACGGTGACTTCGGACGGAGCTACTATATCCAGCAGCCCGTGTCTAATCTCATCATGGAGGCCTTACCGTTTACGATAAAGCTTACCTTGCTTTCTATTGCATTCGCCTGGACCTTCGGGATCATATCCGGAGTGGCCTCAGCCATGTATAATGAACATATAATTGATTATCTTTTCAGGGGTGCCGCACTTTTGGGTATCTCTGTCCCGGTATTCATGGTCGCGCTTTTGCTGCAGTATATCTTTTATTTCAGGCTGTCGATCTTTCCGCTGACTTATGACGGGAGCTTTGCATCACTCATCCTGCCGGCTATCGCCCTCGGGTGGAACAGCGCCGGGAGCATCGCAAGGCTTATGAGGTCTGAGCTGATGGAAGAACTCGATGCGCCGTATATGGACACGGCTAAGGCCAAAGGACTTTCTTACAGGAAGGCTGTCCTGGTCCATGCCTTAAGAAACGCCGCCCTTCCCGTGATATCCCTGATGGCTCTACAGCTTTCGGGCATGCTCTCCGGCGCTGTTATCACTGAGAGCATATTCAGCATACCGGGACTGGGGAAGCTTGCACTCACAGCGCTGCAGACAAGGGACATGCCGCTGCTGCAGGGCACTGTTCTCTTCACTGCATTTCTTATCGCACTTGGCAATATTTGCGCAGACCTTATAAACACTCTTCTGAATCCGAGGCTTCGGACTGGATGAAGAAGGAGAAAAGACAAAACGCCGCAGCGGATATATTGCGCGCCTGCCTTAAAAACAAGGCGGCTCTTATCCCGGGGATCATCATCCTTATCGTGATAGCACTGTCCGTCTTCGGGCCTCTTCTGACTCACTATGACGAGACAAGCCAGGATCTATTAAACAGGCTTATGCCGCCGGGAAACGGGCATATCTTCGGCACGGATGAACTTGGCAGGGATGTATTTACCAGAGTGCTTTACGGGACGCGGGTATCCCTTCTGGTCGCATTACTCCCTACAGCGCTTGCTGTGGCAGCGGGCTGTGCTGCAGGAGTATGCGCGGCTGAGTTTAAGGGCGCCACGGACTTTATTATCATGCGTCTTGCGGA
The DNA here is from genome assembly GCA_902803745.1 of uncultured Lachnospiraceae bacterium. Classification (GTDB taxonomy): domain Bacteria; phylum Bacillota; class Clostridia; order Lachnospirales; family Lachnospiraceae; genus NK4A144. Next base: position 5,842 of record CADCRB010000244.1, on the reverse strand, counting down.
TATCATGCTCTCAATACCCGGGATGCTTCTGGCTATGGTGGTGCTGTATACGCTCGGAGGATCTCTGACCTCCGTTGTGATCTCCCTCGTCCTCATCGAATGGGGAGGGATAGCTGTGGTGGTGAGGACGGCGACGCTTGAAATACGTGAGAGCGAGTTTGTTGAAGCAGCCGTCTCGACAGGCGCGGGAAGATTCAGGGTGATGATGAGACATATACTGCCCAATCTTGTACCTACGCTTATCGTTCTGTTCACGCTGAACATCCCTTCTTCAATTCTGTCAGAAAGCGGATTGAGCTTTCTGGGAATAGGCATCCAGCCGCCTGATGTCTCCCTTGGACTTATGGCCGGCTCCTCAAGGCAGTATCTCTTTCAGATGCCGCATCTTGCGCTGGCACCAGCGGGAATGATCATGGTGCTGGTGCTTTCCTTTAATTTCCTTGGGGATGCGCTGAGGGATATACTGGATCCCGGAAGGAGGACACTATGAGTGATATCCTTCTTGAACTGAAAAACCTCACTGTTTCGATCCGCAGGGATAAGGAAGACATACCCATAGTTAAGGGCGTGGATATAGCCATACCAAGGGGGAAGATAGTGGGGCTCGTCGGCGAATCCGGCTGCGGCAAGAGCATGACAGCCAAATCGGTCATGGGTATTCTGCCGGGCGCGGCACGTGTGAGTTTTGGCAGCATACTCTGGCACGATCCTGACGGGACTGTGACAGACCTTACCGGACTTAAGGAGAAGGAACTGCGTAAGATGTGCGGGACTAAGATAGGGATGGTATTCCAGGAGCCAATGACGTCATTGAATCCCATGATGCGGATAGGTGATCAGGTTGCGGAAGTCCTCCTTATTCATAAGCTCGTGAAGAATCGTTCGGAAGCCCGTGATAAGGTGATCCAACTCCTAAATGAGGTCGGTATCCCGGAACCGGAACTCAGATACCGCTCATATCCTCATGAGCTTTCCGGCGGAATGAGGCAGCGTGTCATGATCGCGATGGCCGTGATCTGTGAGCCGAAGCTTCTGATCGCCGATGAACCTACCACAGCGCTTGATGTCACGATCGAAGCACAGATACTGAAGCTTATAAGGCAGATGTGCGAAGCCCGTAATATGAGTGCTATTGTTATCACACATAATATGGGAGTGGTCTCCAGGCTGTGTGACAGCGTGTATGTAATGTACATGGGACGTATCATGGAAAGGGCATCCGTAAGGGATCTTTTTTCAAATCCCATCCACCCTTATACCCGGGGACTGCTTTCATCCATTCCGAGGATCGGAGAGAACTCGGAGTACTTAAAGACTATCCCCGGCAACATACCGGAATCAGAGAAGGAGACAGTCGGCTGCGAGTTCTGCTTAAGGTGCAGCGAAGACGAGAGAAGATGCTTCTTTGAGCGCCCGGAAGAGACTGAGGCCGAAGAAGGGCACTTTGTCAGTTGCTTTACTGCAGGCCCGGGAAATGAGGTGCATCATGAGTGAGAATGTGCTGATCTCAGCCCGTAATGTGACGAAAAGCTTTAAGCTGCCCGGGAATAAACGGCATATCGCAGTAGATAACGTAAGCCTTGAGATGTATAAGGGAGAAACCCTGGCACTTGTAGGGGAATCGGGATGCGGAAAGAGCACGCTGGCAAAGCTTCTTATGAGGCTTTTGGACGCAGACAGCGGTGAGATAATATTTGACGGTACCGATATCTCTGCCCTTTCAGGCAGGGCTCTCCGTCCTTTCCGCAAAAGGATGCAGATGGTATTTCAGGATCCGGCTTCTTCTCTGGATCCGCGGATGAAAGTACGTGATATCATAGCTGAGCCGCTTGAGGTATGGAATGCTCTGGGCAAAAAGGAAACTGACGAGCGTGTCCTTGAACTTCTGGAGATGGTAGAACTGAAAGAAAGCGCGATGTATAAATATCCACATCAGTTTTCGGGTGGCCAGAAACAGCGTATCGGTATCGCACGTGCCATTGCATTAAATCCGGACCTTATCGTATGCGATGAGTCCGTATCCGCTCTGGACGTCTCCGTGCAGGCACAGATACTGAATCTCTTAAAGCGGCTTAAAAAGGATCTGGGACTTTCCTGTCTTTTCATAAGCCACGATCTCTCGGTAGTAAATTTCATTGCCGACAGGGTGTGTGTGATGCAGGCCCGGAAAATCTGCGAGATCAATGATGCAAAGAGCCTTTATGAGCATCCGGAGCGCGAGTATACCCGATACCTTCTTTCTTCAATTCCGACGATCCAGGTAAAAAACGTGTTTTAACAGGCGCATCCATGCAATCGGGACTTAATGATGCGGAGTTTCCGGAGGTTCCGGGGGGTGACTTACCTGGGGATGACAAGATCTTCACTGTTTTGTATAATTTTGTCATAAGAATAAAGTGATCGTTGATCTGGAAAGTAATATGGAAGGCCCTGAACGGAGCATGGAAGAAGTACAGTCGAAAGAGCCGGAAAAGAAAGAAGCGGGAAAGGACAGATGGTACCACAGAAAATGGGTCAGGTTCACTGCGGGTGCCGTTGCTGTCATTTTTACGCTGTTTACCATCGCATATGATCTTCTGCGTTCGCAGTATAATTCTCTCTACGAGGATTTTGCAGAGTCAGAGGATGCCCTGAAGGAAATGAGCCGGGCAAGCTCTGACAAGCCTTCCTTACAGGATCCGGGCCTCGGTGTAGAGTACATAGAGCTGCTCAATCTTCTCGATTCAGAAAATTATTCAAAATCCATAGAAACAGCAAATAAACTGATAGAATCGGAAAAGGATATCGCGTTAAAGATGGCTCTGGAAGAGCTGCTATGCCAGCTGTATTATTCTGAGGGCAGATATCAGGAAGCCATAGATACCGCAACTTATATTATCGATACAGATTCTTCTCCAAACTATGTCCCATATTATGTCAGGGGAATGGGAGAGCTTCAGCTTGGCAGATATGATGTAGCTTCGAAGGACCTGAAGATAGCTCTTGATACCGGATTCGTGGATGAGGACAATATCTGTCTCCAGCTTGCCATCTGCTCATATTCCGGAAAGCAATACGGGGATTCGATACTGTATGCTGAGAAATACCTGGATGCTCCAAAGGAGATCGCATCCGATGATGAAGAGAAGGAGAAGAAAAAGTCACAATATGTCAGCAATGATAACCTCTGCAGATATATTGCCGCGATCTCTTATATGAATCAGGAAGATTTCGAAAGCAGCAGGAAACATTTTGATGATCTTTTGAGTACGGAAGAAGACAGGGAGCTGTATTACTACCGCGGGATCGACAATATGGCGCTGGAGGATTACGAGGCTGCCGTGAAGGACTTTTCAAAGGCAAAGGAAATGGGAAAGAAAGACACGGAGCTTTATTATGATCTTGGGATCTGCCTTATCTCCTCCGGCAGCGTTCAGGAGGGAACTGAGGCTTTGCTGACGGTTATTGAAAGAAATGACCGTCCTGAGCTTACGACAGCTTCGACCAATATTCTTTCTGCGATCATTCAGGAGCGCTGATATGAGACGTAATTATTTTTTCAAATTAACAGTGGTTTTTCTGATCCTGACTATCCTGCTGTCCGGCTGCGAAAATGCGGAAACAACGGCATCGGATAACGCTGTGGGAAATACAGTGGTAAAAACCGGTGACTCCGTATCTGAAACGGATGATCAGGAAGAGATGCAGGATGAATATATGGGGCGCAAAGGGAATACGCTCTCCAATCTGACGGGACTAAGTGATAATGTGATCAGGGCGGATGATGATCCTGAGGCGCAGAAGGTTTTTGCGGAGCTTGAAAGAATAAACGGCGATGAATTGAAGTATGTGACCGATGAATACGGGTATATAACATTTTTGCGTGGATCGATCCTTGAGGGAAAATGCGAATCTCCCGATGAAGCAAAAAAGGCGCTGGATATGCTTTTACCGGCGCTTTCTTATAATAATGAAATGAAGCTGACTCCGGGAGAATTCCTTGAGGATGATTTCGGCAATCTTTTTGTCATATTCAGGGAGGAGCTTGACGGAGAGATAAATGAGTCAAACAAAATAAAGCTATTCTTTGATGAGGACAGAAATATGGTGGGACTGTCCTCATCTGTCTTTCCTAATTATTTTGATTCGGATAAGGTAATAGATACGGCGCAGGCCGTTGATATCGTCAGAGATATTGTGAAGCAGAATGACCCCGATAATGAATACTATATATATGAAGATGAGGTACAGCTTGGCTACAGGCTTCTGACGGATTCGCTTACCGGCATGGATTTTAACTGCAGAGTGTTTTCGGTATTGACCGATAACCCGGACTCTGATGTTTCCACAGACGAGGCTCCGTATCTTGAGCATTACGTATCGCAGTCAGGCATTTATCTCGGGGCGGAACCGAAGAATGCAGAATTAGCCGGGGACAGCACGGCTAACCGAAGGATGATCGACAAATGGTTTGGCAGATCCGACACGCGTAGCTATACGACCGTCATCGACAGCATAAATGGAAAAAAGCAGGAGATCACCGTTCCTGTTGCATATGATGACGGGAAATATTTTCTGGAGGACGTGGACCGGGGCATCCTGTGCGCTGACTATTGGGAATTTGAATATAATGATGAAATAAAGGTTATAAGCTCAGAAACCAACGATGACTGGGACCAAAGCTATGTCACGGCTTATTACAATTACATAACGTCATATGATTTTTATGCAGATGACGGCTGGACCGGACCGGACGGGATGGGAGCTCCCATGATCCTGCTTATGGACTACTGTAATGAGGACCACTCACCGATAGATAATCTGTCCTATCTTGGACAGTTTGAGCAGGCGCACCTTTTTGCGGCGACATCCAGAGGAAATGAATATCATAAGCTGCTTGACATGATAGCTCATGAATATACGCACAGCGTTACTACGTCAATTCTCGGAAACGTAATATATAAGAACGAAACAGGCGCAATAAACGAAGGACTGAGCGATATCCTTGGAGAGCTCACTGAGCTTGTCCACTATGCAGAGATCGGAAACAGCGTTTCTGCAGATAAAGTATTTCTTATGGGTGGAGACGGCTCGATCGTGACATTCAGGGATCTTTATGATCCTGAAGCATATAGACAGCCCTCGGCTGCAGGCGGAGTATATTATGTTCCGCCCGCAGGAGTTCCCTCATCAATGAATGACCGCGGAGGCGTGCATGTAAACAGCTCTGTGGTGAGCCACATACTTTATGAAATGGCAAAAACTGCCGATATACCATTTGATGAAATGGGAAAGATTTGGCAGACTGTGGCCTGCATGCTGGTACCGGGTACAGGTTTTAAGGAGCTTGCCGAGATCATCCCTACGGCCTGTGAGCTTTCGAAGCATACTGAATATAAAGAGGATATCAGTAAATGTGTCGAAGAATCCAGGATGGCGGTAACGGATCCGTATTCGTATCCTACACAAGGAACCTGTAAAGTGTATTTTGATCTTCCCCCCTGGATAAACTGGAACAGGGTAAGGCTTGATCTGATCGGGGAGGATGATATGATGCACAGCAGCTGGCCTGCAAAGGGAACCAACAGGATAAAGGTGAATGTGTATCCCGGAAAATATAAGATCCAGCTTACGGAATTTGATGAAAGCGGGAAAGCTGAAGACGCCTGGTTTTATGACGGCAATACCTGGGGCGGTCAGAGTTTTAAGGACAGACTGACGGAGCTTAAAGCAGACAGTTTCTATAAGATCAGACCGATCACTCCTGCGGATCCGCAGTAATAAAACGTAATAGCCCCCAAAACAAGATAAAGAGGTTTTTGTCCGGGAGTAATAGGATATATAGTGGTTGACGTAATGTCTG
>CADCRB010000243.1 GCA_902803745.1 uncultured Lachnospiraceae bacterium | reverse complement strand
TATACAGACAAATATTCCGGATTAAAAAAACTGAGTGCAAACGAACTTCTTGCCATGGGTCTTTCAATGGAACAGCTTAAAGAGCTTGGATTTGATACGACAGAACTAAAACCCGTAAAAACATTCAAGGAAAAATTCATGGAATACTATAACGCCTATAAGGATAATATGGATGATCCAGGAAAGAAAAATGGAGAAGTCAACCTACTTATGGAGCTTATACCGGAAAGTTGTTTTTTCGACCATTCCTTAGATGCTTTTGGTGGACAACAGCTTTTGAGCAAAAAAATAAGTGATGCGCTTATGAAAGTGGATAAGGATCTGATGGAAGAGTGCCTTCAGGTTTATGAGAATCTGGTACCAAAAGCACTTTTGCTCATGAAGAAAACTGATACTCTTTGGGGCAAGCAGGATGCAAAGAAGCTAAGTGAAGATGAAAAAAATCAGCTGACAGGAGAGATTTACGCAACTTACAATGAACTTCACAATGCATCGGTCAAGGATGATACATTCTTTACATCAATATCAGTACTTCTGGATAGTCCTCATTATGAAGATATTTTGGATGAGCACATTAAGCCTCTTTTCGCTATAGAACACGGGGAGCTTGGAAAAAAACTCCAGGAGAAATTTGAAGCATATAAAGCTATCAAGAAAAGAAACCCAATACAGAAGGTTTCCGTTGGAACTGGCTATAATAATGAGTGGGTTGTAAACCCGGAAGATTCAGAAAACTACAAAAAAGCAGCTTCTGAATTTATGGACGCCTATGCTGAGGTTTCAAAATACTGTCTGAAAGAATATGTGCAGGATATGTATTCAAAGGAAACCAGCGTAAAGTACGTAGATTATAACACTGTCATGAAAAACGTAATGAACAGAAAATTACCGCTGGAAAATGGTGGAATAACGGAGAAGCTTGGTGCTCTCAAACTGATTGGAACATGGCTTGGCAAGGAGGCTAAAGATATGGTAAAGGAAGTAGCTGCAGAAAATGGTGTTTCTAGGTTTGTGTTAAAACTTTTTTAAGATTAAAGGAGCTTTTATATGCCAGATTTATCGGAGGAAAAATATAAATACATAAGACTTACTGGTGAAGATGCCGCTTATTTCAAGGATCTTGACCCTTATGAGAAGCTTGGGCTCCTTAATATGCCTTACGGCTTTGCTCTTGGGGCCTTAAGAAGACATGAATACAGTCTTGAGCCTATAGGGTTACTTGTGGGAACAATCTGCATGGAGCAGATCATCATAGAGTGGCTTTTGATAAAACCAGAGCACCAGTTTGAGGGACATGGAGAGGAACTTTTGGATAGTGCCTTTAAGCTGGCGGATGCGTTTAACATACCAATCCTGAAAGCAGTTATTTCACCTGATTATGAAAAAGAACCCTTGCTTAAAGGAGCGAAGACATATTTTGAAGAAAGACTTTTTTCAGAGAGCGATAGTATATGTGCAGATATGTACTTAAGTTTAGAAACTCTGAGACTTAAGGCGCAAGGGCATAAGAGTTCTGGGAATGGATCATTTATACCTTTAAGCAAAATGTCAGGAGAGGATCGGGGAAAAGCTCTAAACAAGCTTTCTAACATGACAACTGCACTGTTCACATATCCACCAGAAGGCTTTGTTAGTGCCTTGGACTATGACCTTAGCATGATCAGCGTAGAAAGTGGAAAAATAACGTCGGCTCTTTTGATAACACAGTATAATGGGGCCATGCAGCCAGTATATTTCTACGCCAAAAATGATGAGCTGTCTCAGGAAATCATCGCTTTGGCTATAGAAGAGGCATATAAAAAGTATGGAGCAGCAATGGAGGTGGCGTTTATAGCAAGGCAGCCAGAGTCTGCCGCTCTTATTGAAAAAATAACTGGAGTGCAGGAAAAGGGCGAGATCTTAAAAGCTTCAGTGGAAGAGTACAAAAGAATGTGAGTTACCATTTTCTCTTTTTCTTCGTATAAACAACTATAAAGGAGATGACAAACTATTAGTAGTCAATAGGTTTTAGAGAAAATTTTGGATTTATTGACTTGAGGGTAATTTTAATAAACCATCTGAATACACCGTATTTCAGATGGTGTCAGGGATGGATGCTATTCGATATTAGCGAAGTTTCTGAGAATTGAAGTCTATGTTTTGCTTTTCTAACGCAAAGATAACTCGTAAAAGCTTCTTTGCAACGTGGGTTATAGCTACCCGATGAGGTTTTCCTTCATGACGCTTCTTGGCATAGTAAGTTGCAAAAGTCATATCGAAGCGAATTAAAGGAAGACAGCAGTTTAGCAAGACATATCGCAATGGAGATGATCCGTGCCTTACCATCTTTCCGCCATGAGATTCAGTACC
>CADCRB010000242.1 GCA_902803745.1 uncultured Lachnospiraceae bacterium | reverse complement strand
GTTATCGCCCTTGCCGCAGTATGGGTATATTTTGATGTTGAGGATGTGTCAGTCACCGGCAGTACTCATTACACTGATGAAGAGATAGAGGATATGGTAATGAGCGGTCCTCTCGGACACAATTCTCTGTATCTTTATTTAAGGTATAATAATAAATCCGTCAGGGGGATCCCTTTCATAGAGAGGATGGATGTATCCATTGATTCTCCTACGGAGGTTACCATCGATGTATATGAAAAAGCTGTAGCGGGGTATGTCAAGTTTCTCGGCAGATATATGTATTTTGACAGGGACGGCATTATTGTCGAAGCTTCAACAGAGGCGGTGCCCGGGATACCCTACGTCACAGGACTGGAGTTTGATGAATGCGTGCTTTACGAGCCGCTTCCGGTCCAGAATGAGGAAATATTCTCTACCATACTTGCACTGACCCAGCTTTTTGAGAAGTATGAAATAAAGCCTGACAGGATATACTTTGACAGTAATATGAATGTGACGTTATACTTCGGTAACGCGAGGGTATTGCTCGGGAGTATGGAGAATATAGACGAGAAAATGATGAAGCTGAAAAGTGTCATTGGATCCATAAAAGGTCTCTCGGGCGAGCTTCATCTTGAGAACTATTCATTAGACAAGGATGAAGGTTTTGTGACGTTTGAGAGGGATGATATATAGATTTACAACATTTTTTTAGATTTCTTCTTGCGTATTTTTGACATAGAAGTTATTATGTAAGTTAGCCTTAAAAAGAGAGCTGAGTATTTTTTGAGGAGGGTTTGTTGTGTTTGAGATGAAATCTGACGCGGCGGAGTATGCCTGCAAGATCATGGTCATCGGAGTCGGAGGCGCAGGAAATAATGCCTTGAACCGGATGGTTGATGTGGGTATAAGAGGCGTCGAGCTTATGGCGGTAAATACTGATCTGAAGGACTTGAGAAGCTGTAAGGCTCCGAATTATGTTCAGATAGGACAGAAGCTGACCAAAGGACTCGGAGCAGGAGCAGATCCCGAGAGGGGAGAGAAAGCCGCCGAAGAGACTATAGATGAGATCAAGAGCCGTATCGAGGGATATGATATGGTCTTTATCACGTGTGGAATGGGAGGAGGCACCGGTACCGGAGCGGCTCCTGTGATCGCGCGTGCGGCCAAGGAGATGGGAATACTTACCACGGCTATAGTGACCAAACCTTTCTCTTTCGAATCCAGAGGCAGGATGAAGAAAGCCGAAATGGGAATAGCGAGGCTTGCAGAGAGTGTAGATACCTATACGGTCATTCCTAACGACAAGCTTCGTGCTTTGGATCCCAAGCTTCCTTTTGAAGAGTCATTTAAGAAAGCTGATGAGGTTTTGCAGCAGTCGGTACAGGGCATCACGGATCTTATCACCGGCGAAGCGCTTATGAACGTGGACTTTGCCGATGTGCGTACCACCATGCATGATAAGGGAGTAGCTCATATCGGCATGGGATCCGGCAAGGGAGAGAGCAGGGCCATGGATGCGGTCAAGAAGGCAGTAGAGAATCCTCTCCTTGATACCAAGCTCGATGGAGCAAAGAATCTTATTTATAATATCACAGGATGTGTCACCAATGAGGATGTGTACTCCATTTCAGACTTCCTCAACAATCTTATAGATGACGAAGCTGAGGTTATATTCGGAACCGATAATTCCGGAGATGCCGGAGATGATACGATATCCGTGACTGTAATAGCAACCGGACTGCTTGAAGTCGGACAGCAGCAACAGCAGCAGGAGAAGCCTAAAGCTCCCAATCTCTTTGCCGGTGCCGGCATGGCAGGCGGCCTTAACTTTGGCGGCGCTGGCCTTTCGGGCTCCGGACTTGGCGGAGCAGGCTTCGGCGCGGCGGGTATCACCGGTGCAGGCGGAGTCAGCACTCTGGGCGGTATGAGGCCTGTAGCTCCTCAGACGGATAATGTTCAGGTTCTCGGTACGGGCGGTACTGCCAGCCTTGGCGGTCAGGGATTCAATCAGGGCGCACAGCAGATGTCAAGGCCTGTGTCCAATTCCAATGTTTCCCTTGATACACCTTCTATCGGAAGAGTTGAACCAAAGAGCATTAATATTCCCGATTTCCTTAAAAGACATTAAGATTGCGAGGGTGAGATTATGAGGTGTCCTTTTTGCGGCCATGAAAACATCAGAGTTATAGATTCAAGACCTGCCGAGGAGAATAATTCGATAAGACGCAGAAGAGTCTGCGATGAATGCGGCAAGAGATTTACTACCTATGAGAAGGTTGAGACCATACCTCTTATAGTGATAAAGAAAGATAACAACAGGGAGACATATGACAGGGAGAAGATGGAGCGCGGCATTTTGCGTGCCTGTCATAAGCGTCCGGTATCGGCCGAGAAGATAGGACTTATGATTGACGAGGTCGAAAAAGAGATATATGAGCTTGAGGAACGTGAGATAGGCAGCTCGGTCATAGGAGAGCTTATCATGAATAAGCTTAAGGATCTGGATGCAGTGGCCTATGTACGTTTTGCCTCGGTCTACAGAGAGTTTAAGGATGTAAATACCTTTGTGGATGAGCTGAAGAAAGTGCTTAATAATTCGTGATTACCAAAGCCCTGCGTATGCAGGGCTTTTTTTGAGAGAAAGATGCGTATATTTCCATATGCTTTAAGCGGCGATACCTACAGCATTGATTATAAATATCTATGGGATAAGGGATATCGTGGTATAATATTTGATATAGACAATACTCTTGTGGAGCATAACGAGCCTGCTACACCTAAAGCGGTTGCTTTATTTAAGGAGCTTTCGGATATAGGCTTTAAGACCGCCGTGGTATCCAATAATAAGGAGCCAAGAGTCAGGCTTTTTTCGGAAGCAGTGGGATGTGAATATGTATATAAAGCCGGGAAGCCCAGAGCTGACGGCTATTTCAGAGCTATGGAAAAGATGGGCAGCAGCGTGAAGGATACTTTCTGCGTTGGCGACCAGCTTATAACTGATATCTGGGGAGCAAATAATGCCGGACTCAAAAGCATAATGGTAAAAAAGATCGCATTCCATGAGGAGATACAGATACATTTTAAGCGGATACCGGAGACTGTCATCAAGGTTATTTACATATTATTTCACCGAAAAACAGGGGTAAAGGAGCTTCTATGAAGGAAATAAACGGAAGAACAAAGGTGCTGGGACTTATCGGGGATCCTGTTGAGCATACTGAGAGTCCGTCAATACATAATCTGCTGGCTGAAAAGCTGGGAGACAATGTAGTATATGTGCCTTTCCGGGTGGACGGAAGACATCTTGAGGAGGCAGTGGAAGGGGCATATGCGCTTGGCATGGAGGGCTTGAATGTAACAGTGCCCCATAAGGTGGAGGTCATGCAATACGTGACTGAGCTTGATGACGCAGCCCTTGATATAGGCGCAGTTAATACCCTTGCCCGCATCAGAGGAGGCTACAGGGGATATAATACTGATTTCTCGGGCTTTATCAGGGAGCTGGACAAGCTTGACATACAGGTCAACGGTAAAAGCGTCATAGTCCTTGGAGCGGGAGGCACCGCGAAGGCTGTGGTTCATTCCCTAAAAAAACTTAGGGCAGATCATATTTATATTCTTAACCGAAGCATAGGGAAGGCTCAAAAGATATTCGCAGGAACGGACAATGTCACCATCAGCGGTTTTGACGACTGGGAAAGCATACCAAAGGGAAAATATACCTGTATCCAGTGTACTTCTGTGGGATTATCGCCTGATGATGATGCCTGCGTGATAGATGATGAGGGATTTTATGATCTTATCGAATCCGCCGTGGATCTTATATATAAGCCTAAGGAGACTGCATTTATGAAAAAAGTAGTCTCTCATGGAGGCAGGGCATACAACGGTCTCAGGATGCTGGTCTATCAGGCAGTTTCTTCCTATGAGTTCTTCATGAGAAAAGAGGTTCCGGAGGAAGTTGCTGAGGAACTCTATAATGAGCTTAATTCTTGAAGGCTTTATGGGAAGCGGCAAATCAGCCGTCGGAGAGAGGCTTGCTTCTAAGCTTGGAATTCCATTTATAGATACTGACAGGGAAATAGAAGAAAGACAGGGGTGCTCTGTTGCTGATATTTTTTCTTCCTCAGGAGAAGAAGCCTTCAGGCAGATGGAGACATCCATGCTGTATGGACTGTATCTTTCAGAGGGAAATGCGGTCATCTCACTTGGCGGTGGCATGCCTGTAAGAGCTGCAAATGCGGAGATAATAAAGAAGCTTGGAAAGGTAGTATATCTTAAGGCGGAGCCGGAGGTGCTTATAAGCAGGCTTGAAAAGGAAGCGGAGGGCCGGCCGATGCTTGACGGCTATGATCTTGGCAGGAGAGTGTCATCGCTGCTTGAAGAGCGTGGGAAATACTATCTGGATCTTGCTGATATTATCATAGATGTATCCTGGGATGATATTGACAGGATATGCGAAAGGATATTGGAGGAGTCGGGACTTTGAAGATATTGGTGATAAACGGTCCTAATCTTAATTTTTTAGGAATAAGGGATAAGGCTGTCTATGGCAGCGAAGATTATGATCATCTTGTCGGTATGATAAAGGAAAGGGCAGAGGAGCTCGGTATTGAGGCTGAATGCTATCAGAGCAATCATGAGGGTGACCTTATAGACCGTATTCAGTAGGCTTATTCAGACGGTACGGGCGGCATAGTCATTAATCCCGGCGCGCTGACCCATTATTCCTACGCTCTGTATGATGCTCTCGGATCCTATGATACGATACCCATGGTCGAGGTGCATATCTCAGATATCAATTCAAGAGATGAATTCCGCAGGACCTCAGTTACTGCTCCGGCGTGCAATGCCCAGATAGTAGGGCATGGGCTTAAGGGATACCTTGAGGCGATGGATTATATTATGGGTTTGACGTAAGCCGGAGGGTGGTTTATAATATGACTCGCATTTATGTCTTAGACAATTGACAGGGGATCCGCTGACTTGAGGTTTGATTCCGTGGAGATTTTATTCTCGGATGATCAGAGGTCGGCAGGAGAGGACTGTCGCTTTTTATGAGGAGGAAGATTTGGGATGATATCGGCTGGTGAATTTAAAAATGGTGTTACCCTGGAAATAGATGGTACAGTCTATCAGATAGTAGAGTTCCAGCATGTTAAGCCCGGAAAGGGCGCGGCTTTTGTCCGCACGAAGCTCAAGGATGTTATCAATTCAGGTGTTGTAGAGAGAACGTTCCGTCCTACGGAGAAGTTTGAGACGGCGCATATCGACAGGAAGGATATGCAATACCTTTACAGCGATGGCGATATTTATAACTTTATGGATCCTGAGAGCTACGAACAGATCGGCATCAACAAAGATATAATAGGAGATGCCATGAAATTCGTTAAAGAGAATGACAGCTGCAAGATCTGCTCATATAAGGGAAGCGTTTTTTCGGTAGAGCCGCCTCTCTTTGTTGAGCTTGAGGTGACCGAGACAGAGCCCGGACTTAAGGGCGATACGGCTACCGGCGCTTCAAAGCCTGCTACGGTGGAGACAGGAGCGCAGGTTATGGTTCCTCTTTTTGTGAATATCGGAGACAAGCTTAAGATAGACACGAGGACAGGAGAATATCTGTCCAGAGTTTGATCAAGGATACTGATCTTGGATTATCTGTTACGGGGACGCAGTGGTGTCCCCGTTTTCTTTCCTCTTTTTTATTTCTGTTTTTGACCCCCGTTTAATTCTTTCATACCCATCGGTGCACTGTTTATGGATTCGCTTTATCAGCAGTCTTTGTCCTGAGGGGAAGTGCCTGCGCTTTAAACCTCAGGATGCTGTCTAACGTATCGGGATATTCAGTTTACGATATTACAGGAGGACAAAATAATGAGTTATGATGATTTTAATGAACTGGTAAGGTCAAGGCTTTCAGAGATATGCGGGACAGAGTTTTCGGTATCCGTATATGAGGCGCTCAAGAATAATTCTGTCGTTCATAAAGGTATATCCATACGCGAGAATGATCACAGCATAGCACCTACCATCTATATGGATGAATTCTACACGGATTACTGCGATGGAAGAGATATAGAGGATATCATAAACGAAATAATACGGATCTATTCGCAAAACAGGAAAGGACCGGAGGTCGAAGCCGGGAATTTCGTAGACTTTGAGTGGGTGAAGGACAGGATATTCTTTAAGACAGTGAATGCAGCCGAGAACGCGTCGCTGCTGGCTCAGGTTCCCTGCAGCCTTAACCTCGATCTTGCACTTATCTACTGTGTATATATGGGGAATTTTAAGGGCAGCTTTTCATCTGTGATGATAAGGAATGAACACCTTAAATTGTGGGGGAAGGATATGGCTGAGATAAACGAATATGCGATCAGAAATACTCCGGCTATCCTCCCCTGCGATATACGGAATATGAAGGATATTGTCTCAGAGCTTGGAGGCTTCGAAGATGACGGGGAATGCGGAGTGCCTATGTTTGTGCTTTCCAATAAGGACAGGGTGAACGGAGCTGCCGTGATGTTTTACGACGGAGTCCTTAAAAGGGCTGCGGATGAACTTGGAAGTGATCTGTATATCCTTCCTTCATCCATACATGAGGTGATCGTGATCCCTAAGGATGCGGTAATGGATGCCGATGATCTGACACGGATGGTGGCGGAGGTGAACGATACCCAGGTGGCGAAGGAGGAGATCCTTTCCTATTCCCTTTATGAATACCTCAGGGAGTCAGAAAAACTGATCATTGCATCAGCCGGTGTCAGGAGCAAAGCCGCAACAGCCTGACGGTAAATTTGTGTATGACGGTCTGGATGCCTGATCTTTGCTGCACATGACAGCAATATGGCATCAGACCGTCATACATTCTGCGGCCTTTGGAAAATCTGGAAAACCGCCTGAAATTGACTCGTTTGACACGTTATGTTAATATATTACCCGTATGCGGTGAGGAAGGCAGTTTTTTTTCGCGGCAATCCATGCGTCCATAGCTCAGCTGGATAGAGCACAGGCCTCCGACGCCTGGTGTCGTGGGTTCGAATCCCGTTG
>CADCRB010000241.1 GCA_902803745.1 uncultured Lachnospiraceae bacterium | reverse complement strand
GCTGATGCTGATATACCCTTTCCTACATAAATTTTGTTTGCATTCTTTCCGGATGGGCGAATATCTAATCCCATTGCTTCAGTATTACCATTAGCATTAACGGCACCGCCTATATCAACGTTAGTTATTGCACCTGCTTGGGTTTTTAAGTATACTCCCTTAGCGTTGCCTCCATCGGATGTAACATTACCTCCGACGGTGATATTTGTATTGCCTTGAGAATTGTTTGTAGCTATACGGATTCCCATCACTTCTTTTATGCCACTGACCGTCACATTTCCTTGGTTAGTGTCAGGATTTCCAACGGTGATATTTGCCGTTCCGGTTGCGGCAGGGCGTGCCTCTATTCCCGTTGTTGATGCGATTGTGCTTGCATTATTAGATTCGACTGTCAGATTATTACCTATGGTAACATCTGCAGTTCCGGTTGCGTCAGGGCGTGCCTCTATTCCTTTTGTGTTTGTAAGCGCAGAGTCGACTGACAGATCATTACCTACGGAGACATCTGCATTAGTAACATAAACACCAGCCGCAGTAGAACCGGTATTACCGGAAGTGACTGAAAGATTATTTTCTACGGAGACGTTATTATCAGTAGCAGAAACACCAGCCATATAATTATTAGTATAATTAGGAACTTGACCGGCTGTAACCTCTACATCACCTACATGTTCGCCACCGGTAATCGGACCGGTTTCTTCCTGTGCCAATACAGGCACATTAACTGATACTGTAAAGTAAATTGCTGAGATCAGCATCGCCGTGATCTTCGCCGCTAAATATCTTATCTTATTCTGTGTATTCATATAGAATCTCCTCACATAAGTGATATGTATATCTAAGTTAATTCAAAACGAACGCTCCCTCAGGAGCTGTTTATGCTTTAAATCCTTTGAAATTATATACCACGATATTTACGTTGTAAATCATAGTGGAAGTCACAGCTAATGGAGTCAACGTTGACTCCATAATCCCAAGCAGGACCCCTTTCCGGAGACAAAAACCACCGGAGCCAAGTGAAGATATCAGGTGCGGACTTGATACGGGAGCAAGCGTTTATGATAACCGGGGCCTCATCGTATTCTGAAAAGTTGTTATACAATGGTGCGCATTATACAAAATATGGTATAATACCTCTTATTGAAATGAGCGGAGGCGTTGAGAATGCATTACCTTATAACGGGCGGAGCGGGCTTCATAGGCTCCAATATGGCGGACAGGCTTTTGAGTCTGGGGCATACGGTCACTGTATATGACGGCTTTATCACAGGGCACAGGGAGTATCTTGAGGAAGCGCAGAAAAATGAGCGGTTCAATCTCATTGAGGCGCGGCTTGAAGATGAGGAAGTCCTGAATGAAGCCATGAAGGGGATTGATTTTGTATTCCACTTCGCAGCGAATGCAGATGTGAGGAGGGGACTCGAGCATCCACTGAAGGATCTTGAGCAGAATACGATAAACACTGCGCGTGTCCTTGAGGCTATGCGCAAGAATGACGTAAAGCGAATAGGTTTTTCTTCTACAGGTTCGGTATACGGCGAAGCCGAAGTTATCCCGACACCCGAGGATGCTCCGTTTCCCGTTCAGACCTCTCTCTATGCGGCATCAAAGCTTGCGGGAGAGGGAATGATAGAGTCTTATTGTGAAGGCTATGATTTCCAGGGATTTATTTTCAGATTTGTTTCGATCCTGGGAGAGAGATATCCCCACGGGCATGTCTATGATTTCTGCAAAAAGCTGAAGGAGGATCCGACAAAGCTTTATGTGCTGGGTGACGGGCATCAGAAGAAATCATATCTGTATGTGGGCGACTGCCTTGATGCTATTCTGACAGTGACAGAGAAGTGCAGGGAGAAGGTCAATATTTTTAATCTCGGGACCGATGAATACTGTGAAGTGAATGACAGCATACGCTGGATCACGTCACGTCTTGGAGTCACTCCCGAGCTTTCTTATTCCGGCGGGAATAAAGGCTGGATAGGCGATAATCCCTTTATTTATCTTGATACGAAAAAGGTCAGGAGCCTCGGCTGGAAGCCGAAGTATACGATAGAGCAGGCAGTGGTGAGGACCGTGGATTATATCCTGGAGAATGAATGGCTGCTCGAGCAGGGGTGAAGGAGAGTTTACATAAATCAAAGCCAAGATAATTAATGCTGGAAATTTAGGCTCTTTGATGCGTGGTGATTCACATAAAATAATGAGGCGGTAATGGATACAAAAGGTTATATTTCAAATTATTTAAGAGAAACTGAGGAGATAGCGCGTTCTCTTTCCGAGGAAGAGATAGAAAAGGCCGTGGACATACTCCGTAAGGTCAGATCTGATGAGGGAAGACTTTTCATATTGGGAGTAGGAGGATCTGCCGCCAATGCGTCGCATGCGGTAAATGATTTCCGCAAGATCGGAGGCATCGAGACCTATGCGCCTACTGATAATGTATCCGAGCTTACGGCAAGGACCAACGACGAGGGCTGGGATACTACTTTTACCGAATGGCTGAAGATCTCCCATATCAACGGGAAGGATGCAGTGATGGTGCTGTCCGTGGGCGGTGGAAATGACCATGCAAGCCCTAATATCGTGGCGGCTCTAAAGCTTGCCAAGGAGCGTGGAGCAGGCGTGATATCCATAGTATCCAGAGACGGTGGATATTCAAAGCAGGTCAGTGATGCGTGTGTGCTTATCCCGGTAATCGATGATGCAAGGATCACACCTCATGCCGAGGGATTTCAGGGTATAGTATGGCATCTTCTGGTAAATGCGCTGAAGCTTTAACAGCTCTTGACCGGTCAGCTCAGCAGAATTGTTTTATAGGAGGAGGAATGGATTACAGGGATTTGAAGATCGAGATATACGCTGACGGAGCGGATATCGCAAAGATGAAGCAGCAGCATGATGAAGGCTTTGTAAAAGGCTTTACGACGAACCCGACTCTTATGAAAAAAGCAGGAGTAAAGGACTATAAAGCCTTTGCAAAAGAGGCTGCGGATGCAATAAAGGATGTACCGCTTTCATTTGAGGTCTTTGCCGATGACTTTCCGACAATGGAAAGGGAAGCCAGAGTTCTCGCGGCTTTTGGTGATAATGTGTATGTGAAGATACCCGTTACCAATACCAGGGGCGAGCACAGTACGGAGCTTATAAGGACTCTCTCAGGAGACGGCCTGAAGCTTAACGTCAAGGCCGTATTTACTGTGGAGCAGGCGAAGGAAGTCCTCGAAGCCCTTGATCCTTCATCTCCCTCCATAGTATCGATCTTCGCAGGAAGGATCACCAATGCCGGTGTGGATGCTGAGCCTGTTATTTCCGAGGTGTCCAAGCTTTGCCGTTCACATGGCAATTCGAAGGTGCTCTGGGCTTCAAGCCGTGAGCTCTTTAATGTGATACAGGCAGAGAGAGCGGGCGCCGATATCATAACCCTTACGGATAATCTTCTTAATTCCCTTTCCACTATCGGAAAGGATCTGTATGAATATTCACTCGATACCGTAAAGATGTTTTATAACGATGGAAAGGCGCTTGGTTACAGGATATTATGAAAATAAAGCCGGATCATATCACCATAAACGTCACTGATCTTGAAAGGAGCCTGAAATTCTACGGGGATATCCTTGGTCTTGAGAATAAAGGAACTGTGGATATGGGAGATCACAGGTTGTATTACTTTGCTCTGTCCGATGAGCTGCTCCTTGAGCTGATAGAATATGATGAGGATAAAGGAGAGCTGCATCCGGATGTGAAGACCAGAGGGATCTTCAGGCATCTTGCCCTTTCCTGTGATGATGTCGATGCGCTTTATGAAAGGCTTCTTGCGGAGGGGGTCAGTATTCTTTCTGCTCCGGATGATGTGCCGAAACTCAGGTTCAGAAATATCCTGGTGGAGGATCCTAACGGGGTGGAGCTTGAATTCGTGACAAGGGATAAGGAATAAAGGTGGATCATCTATGATGCCCTTAATGGAGGATATACAGGTAGTTGTCATGATGGGAGGCGTGGGATCGCGCCTTGGCAGTCTGGTGGCGGATTGTCCCAAACCACTGCTTCCCGTTGGAAAATATCTGCCGGGGCTTTCGGATACCGGGGAAAAAGCCGCACCGGAAGGTGTGCCTTTTTTTGAATATGAATTAAGACTTCTTACGGCAGCAGGCTTTCGAAGGTTTTTATTCTGCACGGGATATCTCTCCGGTGAAATAGAAGATTATTTCGGGGATGGCTCCCGGTATGGGGTTGACATAAAATATCAGACTGATTCTGCCGATGATAACGGCAGGCCGCTGCTTTTAGGGACTGGAGGCGCCTTAAGGCACGCATATCCGAAGCTTGATGAAGACTTCCTTCTTGTCTATGCCGATTCCTTTATGGATATTGATTACCGCGAGGCGGTCTGCAGATATTATGAGGCAAAAGAAAACGGCGCGCTTTCTCTTATGACTCTGCTCCACAATGGCGGACGGTTTGATAAGAGCAATGTGATATACCGTGACGGTTCGCTTAAGCTTTATGATAAGGAAAATACGGTCCCGGAGATGGATCACATAGATTACGGAGTCAGCCTGTTTTCGAGGTCTGTCCTTGAGGAATATAAGGATGGCGAAAAGTTCGATCTGTCCGTGATCCAGCATGAGCTCTCGCTTGAAGGCAAGCTTTACGGACTCGTCGTGAGCAGACGATTCTACGAGATCGGAAGGCCGGAGTCCTATAAGGAATTTATAAGCTACGCCGCGGAGCGCTTTGAGAAGCCTAAAAAGGCGGCATTTCTTGACCGTGACGGTGTATTAAATGAAATAGTGTATAATGATGATACGGAGCTTTTGGATTCTCCGATGAAGCCTGAGGAGCTGAAGCTTCTGCCGGGTGCTGCCAAGGCAGTGAAGAGGCTTAAGGAGGCGGGTTATTATATTTTCATCATAACGAACCAGCCTGCTGCAGCCAAGGGTAAGACAGGTCTTACTGATCTGTTTGATATCAATAAAAAGCTGAAGAGCCTCATTCCCGAGATAGATGATGTTTTTATGTGCATCCATCATCCTGTGGGGGCAGCCCGGAGCAGGGAGAAGAATCTTATCTGCGAATGCGGATGCAGAAAGCCGAAAACCGGATTGATAGATGAGGCAAGGGCCAAGTATTCTGTCGATATGGAAGGCTCCTTCATGGCCGGAGACAGCCATACGGATGTTGCCTGCGGAAGAGCAGCCGGTCTTGCGACAGTGTTTATAGGGGACTGCAAATGCGATGTCTGCGCAAAGCTTGACTATAACAGACCGGATATCATCGCTCCGGACCTTGCGGGCGCGGTAGATAAACTGCTTGGAGAAGTATAAAAATATAAGAATAATAACAATAGGGATTTACATAAATCGATATTGATTTTATTATCGTTAGAGTTTACATAAAAACTATTACGAATTAGAAAAGCCACTTATCTAAAGTATTCTGATAAAATGGGTAACATAAAGCAAAAGCAGAGTGACAGGCGATTGAGTTGACATAAAATGAACAGGGATCTGATCAAAAATTATTTATGCATTATGTACCCGGTGTTTTCGCTGGTCTATTTTTTCTATCTCTTCTTCAGCGGTATCAGGACCGGGATCGTAATGACTTTTTTCCTTCTTCTGGGTATAGCAGGGATATGCATCCTTGGGCTGATCGACCTGAAGGTCACGGAGGATAAGATTTTTTCTCTCTATGTGGTGTATAATCTGCTGTCCGGTATATGGTGCATTGCCTTCGGTATGCCTGCCGGGGTGTTTATCGGTGAGGTCTCCACTACCGTGCTGCCTATGATGCTGTATTATGCCGGCAGGGGCTTTGATGATGAATATGCGGGAAGGTATTATCATGGCTACATCCTGGCAGCTCTTTTTATGGGTACAGTCGGCGCAGTGCTTTACATCTGGGCACCGCAGTTTTACATCGATTTTTCCTATGACAATATGTTCATTTCTCTTGCAGATGTTCCTACCATGAGGGTAAGGATGGAATCGCTCACCGGCTCTACAGTAATGGCCTGTCTTGCGGCATATTCCATGTGCGCTTCTTCATTTTTCCTTAGAAAGGATGACAGAAGGAGCAGAAATATCGGATTGGTTTACATAATTCTTTCGATCGTTTATGCTTTTATGGCGAATCAGAGATCCGCCATGTTCTGCATTATCCTGATGCTTTTATTCTTTAACCTGATCGATTTTCTTGTGGACAAGAGGAGACCGCTGAAGTATCTCTGGATGGAGATAGCGGCTGTTGCCGCGCTTCTCCTGGGGATCTTTGTTTTTGTCAGGGGCATCATAGATAAGTTCTGGGCAAGGCTTTCGTCGATACCTGCAGGCTTTGGTGAAAGATCGGAATCCTGGATCGCTGCAGTCAACAATATGGAGAATTTCTGGATCGGGGACGGGCTCGGCAGCCGCGGACACAGGGCGGCGCCGTATGAGGAATATATAGTTGCCGACGGAGGGCTGGTGAAGCTCTATGCTGAGATGGGACTTATAGGCACATCCCTGATAATCTTCGTTTTGGTATTGGTTTACATAAAGGCTTTTAGAAAGCAGCCTCCGATCTCTGAGCGTAAGGGGCCTGTCAGAAAGCTAAGCCTTGTAGTGCCGGAGCTTGCGATCGTGACCTCGGCTATATTGATGTCCATAGGCTCCAATGTCCTTGAGATGGAGATCTGTGCGCCGATAGTTTATTTCGCTCTGGGAAGAGCAGTCAGGAAGCTGAATGAAGACATTCCCGGAGAGGAATACGTGGGAGCTTTTGAGGATAAGGAGCAGGAAGGCCGGGAGCCGGATATGGAGGGCGCGCCTGCGGCTCAGGGGGACGGGTTATGAGAGCACTGGCGCTGTATCTGCCCCAGTATCACTCCTTTAAGGAAAATGATGAGTGGTGGGGTGAGGGCTATACCGAATGGACTGCGGTAAGGAATGCAAAGCCTTTATTTAAGGGGCATGATGAACCCCGTGTGCCCTATGACGGAATTTATTATGATCTTTCGGATCCGGAAGGGGAGAGGCTTAGGATCCAGGCGGAGCAGGCAGAGAAATACGGGCTGTACGGATTTGTCTTCTATCAGTATTATTTCACGGGACATCAGCTGATGGAGCGGCCGCTTGAAATACTTCTTTCGCATCCGGAGATCAGTCTCAGATATTGTATCTGCTGGGCGAATGAGAGCTGGCGCAGAGCCTGGTATGATTATGACGAGGAGCTCCTTATGGAGCAGAGATACGGGGGCGAGAGCGAGTGGAGAGAGCATTTTGACCATCTGCTCAGATTCTTTAAGGATGATAGATATATAAAGAAGGACGGCAGGCCGATGCTCTGCATTTACAGGCCTTTTGAGATAGAGGAGCTTCCTGCAATGCGGGACTGCTTTGACAGATGGGCAAGGGAAGCAGGCTTTGACGGGATATATATTGTGGGAGGAAAGAGCGGACCCGGCTGGGATACAAGGAATATATGCGATGCCCACTACTTTTTTGAGCCCGGATATTCCTTAAAGCACGGACTCACGGCGATGCAGACCATGGAATATAATATATCCACTGCTCTAAGGCAGGGCGCGAATTCCCTGCGCGACGCCTTTCGCAAAAAGCCCGTAAAGCAGCCGGATGAAGGTGGATCCGCCGGGGATCAGAAAGAGACGGAAAAGAGCCGGATGTCGCTTGAGAGGCGGATCCCGATAGATAATATATATGATGCCGTATTAAGACGCGATTATGCCGATAATGAATATCCCGGCATCATAGCCCGCTGGGACAATACTCCGAGACGGGGGTATAAGGGTCTTGTATATACAGGAGCATCTGCGGAAAAATTCGGGCAAGTGTTATGTAAACTAAAGCAAAAGATCGCCGATGATTCTTTTATATTTATAAACGCCTGGAACGAATGGGGAGAGGGTGCCATGCTGGAGCCTGACAGGAGCGAGGGATATGCTTATCTTGAGGCTCTCAGAGCCTGCTGCGGAAAATGAGCCGGCTTCTTTTACATTGATCGGGCATCGTATTTTTGACAGAAGGAGACAGTTTGCATGGAGGGTGTGATCTACGGCGGAGGCTTTTTGCTGTTTATTATTCTCGTTTTATTTTTTCCGATCGTAGCGGTTGTGGCAGAGTCAGTATTTCTGATATTTGCTGTCATTGCTTCTGAAGAGAGAGTAAGGAAGATGAAGGAGCTCTTTCTGGCGGTTGATCTGGTCATCATAATGGCGGCAGTCGGCCTGGAGTGCCTTTATCTCAGTATCAGTGATGTGGAATTTACAGCTGACTGGCAGACACAGCTGTACAATGGTCAAAAACATGCTCCCATCTGTCCCTACAGCCTTCCCACGGTCATCTCGATAGTTGTCCTTGCTTTTATCGGCTTTACTATATTAGGATCGGTAAATGTGAATAAGATCCCTCCTTTGATCCCTGTGCTTTCAATGTCCGCTGTGTACGCCGGACTGATCTTTTCCTGTGTCTTTACTTATCAGATCATAGATACCTCAAACCTTCTGGATTATTATTTTCTCCTGCCCCCGCTTGTCTTTTTATTGATGAGCGTCCGAGTGATATATTGCGTGATCAGGGAATACAAAATTCCTGAAGAGATCCCTGAAGGTAAAAAATCCCATATCACAGGATTTTCGCGCTCGCTGCTCTCCGATGCATGGAAGTGGCCGCTCTTTGCTGTCATCTTTATGCTTCCGATGCTGGGGCTTTTGTTTTGCATACTGATGCTTTTCGGACAGGCTCCGGATGAGGCGGTAAGGGCATTTACCGAGACG
>CADCRB010000240.1 GCA_902803745.1 uncultured Lachnospiraceae bacterium | reverse complement strand
TGTTTTTCCCTTGCGGAATGACTTCACGATTATACAATAGAATAATAAAAAATCATAGTGTTATGTATTACCATACACAAAATATTCTCAACATGGATGATTCACTATCGCAGGATTATAACCCTTGATGAGGCTGCTATCCTAAACGGCGGCGGTTAGCTCTCATCAGGGAGTAGAAGCCCTGTTCATATAGAAACCCGCAAGGGAATTATGTATGAAAGGGGTAATTGCCGTGAATATGCTTGATATGATTACTGTAACAGGCTTTGCCGTTACGATATTTGGATCAGGTTACTAGGTTGGTAAAAGAAATGACTTTTCAAAGGCTTCGCAATCCTGCGGTCTGCCGTAATAAAATCCCTGAAGAGAGCTGACTCCCATCTCCTTTATTTTCTTCTCCTGTGCCTCTGTCTCGATACCCACAGCAGAGGCGCTGACCTTTAATGACTCCGTAAGAGTTATTACCGCGTGGATCAGCGTGCCGGCATCCGGATCACTGTCTGCCCTGTGAATAAGTGCCGGAGACAGGCTTATGGAAGAAAAGCCGCAGTCAAGGATATGCTGAAGATTAATATCATCTCCGCCGAAATCATTTAAGGCAAGTGAAAAACCATAGCCGCTTAGACGCTGCAGTGCTTCCTTTGCAGTGCCTGAATTGCCCATGATCACATCATTACCCACGTCTAAATGAATGAGCCTTGTTTCGATCGAAAGCTCACGGGCAAGGCTTTTAAGATACTCCACGAAATCCTGATCCAGAAGCTGAAGCGGCGACAGATTAATGGAAATAAAAAGCTCAGTGTCTCTTTCTTCATTCCATTTGCCAAGCTGCCTTAAGGCTGTCTCTGCTATCCATCTGCTGAGACGGTTCATTATCCCTGTCTCCTTGGCTATGGGAAGGATCTGCGCTGCAGTATAGCTGTCGTCACCCTTAAGCCTTGGGAACACCTCTACTCCGATGAGTTCTGTGTTTTCCGCACTGAACCTTGGCTGATAATATAATGCGAAATCCTTTGCCGGATCAGCATCCTTGAGTTTGGATTCAAGATATTTATGCTGCTCGACATGCTCCACGAGACTCCTGTCAAATGTCCTGTACCCGTCCTTCTGGTTACTGTGCTTTATAGAATACATAGCCGCATCAGCATAGCGGATGAGGACATCGGTATCCTCGGAATCATCAGGAAAAACGGCCACCCCTGTGCTTCCTGAAAGATGAAACACATAGCTTTCTATCTTAACAGGGGTATTGAAAAGCTTCTGTATTTTCAATGCAGTATCATTTATATCCGAATCTTTATTTATGTCCTTCTTGACCATCATGAATTCATCTCCTCCGGTCCTGAAGGAGATATAATCCGACGGCAGATCCAGCATCCTCTTTCCGAATTCCTTAAGGACCTGGTCTCCCATCTCATGTCCATAGGTATCATTTATAGGCTTAAAGCTGTTCAGATCTATGCAGAATACGGCAAAGCGTTCCCCATTATCCCTTGAATGCTGCACTGTCCTGTCCATAACCGTAGACAGATATCTTCGATTGTATAACCCCGTAAGCAGATCCTGCTGCTTTAAAAGCTGTTCATTCAGCGCTCCGTTGTGAAGGGTTGAGGTCATAATCCAGTATGCCAGAAAGGCTATAAGAAGGTACAGGAATTCATTCTGTGAAAGGAAACCCGTGGCCATCAGCACTATGCTGAGCGCTATTCCTGCCACCACCGTTATGGTAGTACGTTTTACAGCCTTTTCCGTATAGGTATACGCCTTTAGCGTAAAGGAATGATGATGGCGGATCTGATGAAAGATGCCGTGAGCCATCAGCATCATGCAAAGCATATATATAAGATTCTGGTAAATATTCTCCGGATCATTGCCTATAGCCTGCTGCCAGGTATACGGAATATCCATCAGGATATAGACTATGATCCCGATTATCATGGTATTAGTTCCCTTCAGTCCGCTCTCTGACGCGATCATATAGATCATATGGACCACCATGATGATGATATAGAAATTAATAAAGAAATACAGATATATCCTTATAAGCTCAAAATCCTCAAGTGTATTGAATGAGCCCAGATGCTGAAGCAGCTTAACGAAGCCGATAAAGCCTATAACCGTCAGTATGAAGGAATTGATAAGGAACTGATAAAACTGTCTGCCCTTAAGCTTCTTAAAGAAATATACTGCTACGGAAACAC
Organism: uncultured Lachnospiraceae bacterium; assembly: GCA_902803745.1. Lineage (GTDB taxonomy): Bacteria > Bacillota > Clostridia > Lachnospirales > Lachnospiraceae > NK4A144. Next base: position 3,808 of record CADCRB010000240.1, on the reverse strand, counting down.
CAAAGAAATAATTCGGAAGAAGGAAAATTATAGTAATAAGATCATCTATGAACTCTTCATGTACAAACAGAGTATTGACTAAAGTAAGCACATCTGCCAGACAATACATGAAAATACCCAGAGCCAGCAGAAGGGACGGGGTCTTAAAGTCTCCCATCCTGCCGAGGCACAGCAATATCAGCAGTCCGGTCAGAAAACAGGTTATCGGTGAACACAACAGGATAAGAGCCTCATTGTTTAGAAAAGTAAACGCGCAGAAAAGCACATATGAGGTCAGAAGTAAGGCAACTACGATCACATCGGAGCGTCTCATTTTAGAGATATTGTTTTTTTCAGGTATATCGGATTCCATCTGTGTAAATCACTATCTTTTCCAAAAACTGCCTTACTCTATTTAGTTTACATCAAATATTGCCCGGGAGTAAATAAGAATATTACAAGGGTCCGGAAACAAAACCCTCAGGATGAACAGGGGGCAGGATCATATCTGATACATCCAAAGCTTTGATTGTTGATCCATTACTGTTTCATGTTTGCAGGAGTGAATAGGATAAAATATAATACTGAAAAACATTGCAGACAGACAGGGAATTAAAAAGATCGTGAATTTGGAAGTGAGCAGATATGAGATAATACTGCCGATATTCGGCAGATCAGGAGAAACCGTAAAAGGGAAGAGACTGCTTGTAAACGGACTCTACGGTGCGGTTGACGTGGTGGATGAAAAAACGGCATCTGACCTTGAAAAGGGAATGACTGATGAGATTGATGAAGCGGAAAGAAAAAGGCTTCTCGACAGAGGACATCTTACAAAAGATACCGGACGCGAATCAGAAGATATTCTTATCCTGGCAAGGACTGACAGGCAGATCAGACGATCCAATGCTAATCTTGTGCTGCTCCCGACATATGACTGCAATTTCAGATGCCCATACTGCTTTGAAAAGCACAGGCTTGCAAAGGGTGAAAAATGGCTGGCAGCGACAATGACAAGGGATATGGTTGACGCGATATTCGGTGCTGTAGAGAAAATGACTGCGCGTGGAGTAAAGATCAGATCATGTACTTTGCTCGGGGGAGAACCACTCCTTAAGAAAAATATCGATCTTATCCGTTACATATCACAAAAAGCCAGAGAACACTCAATGGAGATCGATGTGCTAACAAACGGATATGAGGTTGACAGTTATATCGATCTTATGAAAGAATTTTCTTATAAAAGGCTCCAGATCACTTTGGACGGGGACAGGGAGGTAAATGACAGAAGAAGGGTACATAAGGAAGGCTGCGGAACCTTTGATCGGATAATCGAAAATGTAATGCTGGCGGTTCGAAACAAAATCCCGGTGACTCTCAGGATCAATGTCGGACCTGAGAATCTTGAAAGCGCCTTTTCGCTGAAGCATATACTTGACGAAAAGGGTCTTACTCAGTCCGAGGATTTCTCATACTATTTCAGAGCCACATCCGGAGAGTACTATCCCGGTACGGATCACGGACCAGGTAACCTTAAAGTGTTGGATATGCTTATCAAAAACGGAATGTCCTTTGATGAAGCAGCAGATCATGAAAGTGATTACAGTCGGTTAATGAACAGCCTTGAGGAGCTTTTTGAAAAGAAACATTATCTTCAAGCGTCAGCTGATTATTGCGGTGCCGAGCACGGAATGTATGTGATAGATCCGGCGGGACTCATATATTCATGTTGGGATTTTGTTGCGATGGAGGACCTTGCTATCGGGAAGATTGACCGGAAGCTTCAGAAGTTTCTCTTTGGGTTTTCCATGCCAAAGTGGCGTAGGCGGACAGTACAGAATCTGCCCGAATGCAGTAAATGTCCGTATATATTCATGTGCAGGGGAGGATGTGCGGCAAGGGCATACGAAGCAGAAGGAGATTATCAGATGGAATTCTGTGGAGAGTTTAAGGAAATGTTCGACAGTACAATATCACATCTCGCAGGTAAAACATATGAAATGAACGCAGAGGCTGAACTATCCAAAAGCCTGAAAAGGCCGCTTGACGATCTTGATGATGAACAAAGGAAGATACTTCTGACATCGAAGAGCCAGAAAGAGATATATGATATCGTAAAACATTTTTACAAAAATAAGGAGGTCATAGAAAATGCAGTTTGAGGGGAAAGATATCAGTGAAGAGCTTATCAGAAAAGCGCAGGAGTGCAATAGTGCCGAGGAGCTTGTACAACTTGCCAAAGAAAACGGAATAGAGATGACTGCCGAGGAGGCAGAGGCATTTCTTGAGGAAACGGAAGACGTTGAACTCGATGCAGAAGCTCTTGATGCAATAACGGGGGGCTCATGCTGGTCAAATAAAAAGGAAGACTGTGATACAGACCCTAATCCGGCTCACCCAAAGGCAGTAAAAGACAGAAACAGGATTGATGATTAAGAGAACATTGTTTTTCGGCGAAGATATGAATGCTTACAGCCGGTGATGCAGATCCTTAATTTTTGAATGAATGTATCGGCGCAGGGATACGTCCTCTGCGGCTTACAAAATCTTCGCATGAGAAGGTATTCACCGGCATTATCGGAGCGTGCCCCAAAAGGCCGCCGAACTCAGCATGATCTCCGGCTTTCTTTCCGATCACCGGTATGAGCCTTGCCGCTGTTGTCTTCTGGTTGACCATACCGAGCGCCAGCTCGTCGGCCAGTATTCCCGCTATGGATGCGGCGCTTGTGTCTCCGGGGATCGCGATCATATCAAGTCCCACGGAGCAGACACAGGTCATTGCCTCAAGCTTTTCTATGGTAAGGGCTCCCGCCATTGCAGCATCTATCATTCCCTGATCCTCGGATACCGGAATGAAAGCCCCTGACAGTCCTCCGACGGAGCTCGCTGCCATTATACCGCCCTTCTTCACCTGATCGTTAAGCAGAGCCAGCGCAGCCGTAGTCCCGGGAGCCCCGGGGTACTCGACTCCGATCTCATGAAGAATGTCCGCCACGGAGTCTCCTATGGCAGGCGTAGGCGCCAGAGAAAGATCTATGATACCAAATGGTACGTTAAGGCGCTTTGATGCCTCCTGCGCCACAAGCTCTCCCACTCGGGTCACCTTAAATGCCGTCCTTTTTATCGTCTCACAGAGAGTCTCAAAATCAGCCCCCCTGGTTTTCTCCAATGCTCTTTTTACTACTCCGGGGCCGCTCACGCCGACATTTATCACTACATCCGGCTCCGTAACACCATGGAAGGCTCCTGCCATAAAGGGATTATCATCCGGCGCGTTGCACAGCACCACAAGCTTTGTGCACCCTAAGGAGTCCTTTTCCTTTGTGGCTTCCGCCGTTTTCAGTATCACTTCACCCATAAGTCTCACGGCATCCATATTGATACCGGTCCTTGTGGATCCCGCTACAACGGATGACATTATCCTCTCGGTTTCTTTGAGAGCCTCGGGTATGGATTCGATCAGGAATCTTTCCTTTTCGGTCATTCCCTTGGCGACAAGAGCAGAATAGCCGCCGATGAAATTGACTCCGGTCGTTTTTGCTGCTTTATCAAGCGTCTTTGCTATCTTTACGAAATCTTCACTGCTGCTGCAGGCTGACGCTCCGATGAGTCCTATGGGAGTAACGGATATCCTTTTATTGACTATGGGTATGCCGTATTCCGCTTCTATCGCCTCTCCGGTATGGACAAGATCCTTTGCCTTTTCAGTGATCTTTTTATAGATATTATCGCAGAGAGTATCCAGATCCGATGAGATGCAGTCCATCAGTGATATGCCCATGGTTATGGTACGCACATCAAGATTCTCACGCTGGATCATTTCATTTGTTTC
>CADCRB010000239.1 GCA_902803745.1 uncultured Lachnospiraceae bacterium | reverse complement strand
AAGACCTATGCCTGCTCCGGGAAGTCCGAGAGTAGCGATAGAATCCATAAAGCAGGCAGCAAGCCTTCCCAGTCCGCCGTTTCCAAGAGATGGCTCCGGCTCTTCGTTTTCTATCAGGGCTATGGATTTGCCGTTCTTCTGCAGTATCTCCTCGAGCTCGTCATAGACTCCGAGATTTATCAGATTGTTTGACAGCAGCTTTCCGATGAGAAATTCTGCCGAAATATAATATATCTTTTTATCTCCTGTGATCTCCTTCTTTTCGGCTGTCAGCTCCTTGGTAAACTGAAGCAGGACATGGTACATCTCCGCATCCGTTACCTGGCTCACAGGTCTGCCGTAGAGTTTCCTGGTCAGAGTATCAAGACTTGATTCAAGCTTTTCCATCATTACCTCCGCTTTATCCATTGATCAATCACTGTTAAAAAGCCCCTTCTTCACGAGTGCATCATACCATACTACAAGCCTATCTTCCAAGCTTCACCTTAAGTATCCTTCGCAGTGACTCGTCCACCCTGTCCTCAGGTATATCCCCGGCGGACACAGCTGACAGCACTGCATTGTACGCCTCATGGAAGTCACCCGGCATAAGCACAATATCTGCGCCTGCCTTAATCGCTGCCACAGCCGCCTCTCCAGGATCAGGATACTTTGCCTTCACTGCCTCCATCAGAAAGGAATCAGTGATCACGATGCCGTTATATCCCATTTCACCGCGAAGTATGTCTGTTATCATCACAGATGAAACGCTGGCCGGCGTATCGTCACCCGTTATCTCAGGACAGGAGATGCTTCCCACCATTATCATTTTTACATCATTGGTTATCGCGTCCTGAAAAGGAATAAGATCGGAATCGATCAGTTCTTCCTTGGTTTTATTCTGAGAGACGGCTCCCGTATGAGAATCCCCGGCCACACTCCCGTGTCCGGGATAGTGCTTATAGCACGCTGTCACACCCTTATCCTGAAGACCTGATGCATACTGCCAGGCAAGTCTGGATACTATCTTAGGATCAGAGCTGAAGGATCTGTCACCTATCACTTCGCTTTCCTTATTTGTCAGCACATCAGCACAAGGGGCAAGATCAAGATTAAAGCCCAGCTCTGACATATATGTGCCGATAGCCGCGCCTGCATTATAAGCTCCATCCAGATCTCCTGCTTTCCCGATCTCTGACATAGGCCCTACATTTTTTACTTCAAAAGCTTCGTTGTCAGCGATCCTGACGACTCTTCCTCCCTCCTCGTCAGCAGCAAGGAAAGGCTCTATACCGCAGGCATCATATATATATTGCTTTGTATTGGAAAGCATTTCCTTAGTCTGCTCGGGATCCTCAAGATTCTGAGCGAAATATGCAAGTCCGCCCACAGGATACAAGGTGAGGGCATCCTTGGTCATTTCACCGGCCTTTGTCACTATAAGACTGTTATCTATCACCTGCTCCGGAGTAGGCATAAAAAGCTGAGCTACCTTCTCTTCGACATCAAGATTGCCTATGATGGACTCTATTTCCTCATCCTTATCCTTTACAGGCTCCTCCGTAGGCACCTCATCCTCCGAAAGGATTGAGGTATCCACATCAGCATAATCATCCTGGATGACTTCCTTCTCTACCGCTATCCATGAATCATCTTCTTTGCTGGGCTCCTCGCTTGGCTCCTCTTCTACAGGCTTGGGAGCAGGCTTGGGGATAACTCTTTCAAAAAATCCGGTTTCCTGAAGGTATAATACGCCGCGGTATCCTCCGTAGGAAATCCCTCCCAGCACCAATATAGTCAGAAAGAAAGCAATTATCCGCTGCCTTATTACTTTTTTATGTCTTTTTTCCTTACTCATTTATTCAGATTTTATCTCATACTCAGAGGAGGTAAGCTCCGGTCGCCGATTTCAATATGAAGATCTCTGTCCTAAGCCTCAACTCTTGATTTTTATATCCAACTTCAATATATTGTATAGAGTATATTAATTTTGTCAATATTTGGCGTAAAGACTTTGGAGGACCAGATCATGCGTATCGGACAGGGTTATGATGTACATAAGCTTACAGAGGGACGACTTCTTATAATCGGCGGTGTCAAAATACCGTATGAAAAGGGTCTTTTGGGGCATTCCGATGCAGATGTGCTGCTTCATGCCATAATGGATGCACTGCTTGGTGCCGCAGCGCTCGGAGATATAGGAAAGCATTTCCCAGATAATGATGAGAAGTATAAGGATGCCGACAGTATGAAGCTGCTGTCTGAAGTTGAAGCTATGCTTTCAGAAAAAATGTATTTTATTCAGAATATAGACGCTACCATCATAGCGCAGGCCCCAAAAATGAGGCCTTATATCGACAAGATGCGTGAAAATATCGCGAACACGCTGGGCATAGACCTTAGCCAGATTAATATAAAAGCAACCACAGAAGAACATCTCGGCTTTACCGGAAGAGGCGAGGGCATATCGGCCTCGGCCGTATGTCTCCTCGCCTCTCCTGATGAGTGTTCCTTCAGTATCAATTCCGGATGTCCCGGATGCAGACTTAATAGCGATTAAAGCTGAGAATCGATCCAGGACTTAAGCTTATCTTTGGGCACGAAGCCTACCGATTCATCCACCTTTTCTCCCTTTTTAAGGAATACAAGATTAGGTATGCTCATGACAGAAAACTTCGCAGCCAGATCCTGATTCTGATCCACATCTATCGCAAAGAATGAAACCTTGCCTTCGTACTCACCTGAAAGCTCCTCCAAAACCGGAGCCATCATCTTGCAGGGGCCGCACCACGTTGCATTGAAATCTACTACAGCAGCATCGCTGGCCTCTACCTCAGACCACTTATCCGAACCTATCACATTGACCATAAGAATACCTCCTTTTCTTAACACAGCGCCTCGCGCCTATTCACACTGCCGGCTTATTTTATTTCCTGTCAGCCTCAGCCAGATACCCGGCTGCCGACAAAGCTGCTATATTTCCTTCTCCCACGGATTTAGCATCCTGATAGGGTGTCCCCGTAATATCCCCCGCTGCAAACAGCCCGCCGATATTGGTAGACATATCCCTTTCAGTCTTTATATGCGCGCCATCGGTCTCAAGTCCAGGTACCAGCTGCCCTGGTGACACAGCATCTCTCAGGACAAATATCCCGTCTGAGACTATTTCTCTGCCGTCAAGCACCAGAATGCTTTTTCCTTCTTCTTTTTTTATCTCTTTGGCGGTGCCGCGTATTACCTCAATCTTTGGATCTGAAAGATTCACCTCATCCTTATATGTGGGTACATAATATACTTTATCCGCTACCTCCGCCAGAAACTTCGCTTCATCCTCTTCCTTGGCAGAGTATCCAAGCACAGTTGCTTCTTTTCCCTTATACAGCGCCGCATCGCAGGTAGCGCAGTAGCTGACACCTCGACCGAGATTCTCCTCTTCCCCCGGAAGAAGCTTACCCGGCATTACGCCGGTAGCTATTATCACGGTCCTGGATTCATACATATCCTTTGCGCACTGGATCGCAAAATAATCTCCCATGGCATATACATTCGTGACCTGCTCCTCAGTGATCGCAATATCCATCTTTTTCAGATGATCCTGCATTGCCTTTACGAGATCATCCCCGGTAATGTCAGGCAATCCGGGATAATTAAGGATCTTATGGGATTTCTGCACCTTTCCGGAGAGTTCCTTCCTTCCGATCAGCAATATACTCTTATTCCTGTTTTTACAAGTAAGGGCCGCCGAAACTCCGGCAGGCCCTGTCCCTATTATAGCTACATCATATCTTTCCATTTTTTCACACTTATCTCTTTATAAAATCAAAACTGAAATCATCATCAAGGTCTATATCCTGCGATGGAGCCTGTCTTCTTACTCCCATCTGACTCTGGGACTGCATCTGCCGCTGGGGCTGCTGCGCAGGCGCCAGTCTCCTTCTGTCAGGTTTCTTGTAAACCTTCACATCCTCCATATCATCTTCGTCATCGTAGTCATCATAGTCGTCATCATAGTCATCATAATCATTATGGCTTAGCCGCGACGACCGCTTAGACTTCTTT
>CADCRB010000238.1 GCA_902803745.1 uncultured Lachnospiraceae bacterium | reverse complement strand
TTTTTGAACTGAATCTTACAAGTTTTCTTGCTAAGATCTTTCATTGTTGTTTGCCGCTTTAAGCGGTTTTTTACGGGGAATGCATTAGTAATGACTAACTGTAACCGTGATCAAAATGAGGTTAAGGGAAGATGAAAATGAATCTGAATGAAGCTGAAACAGGAAGAGAATATGTGATCAAAAAGATTGATACCGGAGGAGATGAGGAGATGGAGAGCTTTCTCTTCTCACTTGGCTGCTACAGCGGAGAGCACATTACGGTCGTAGACAGGAAAAGAAATCTTGTCGTATCCATCAAAGACGCGAGATACAACATAGATCCCGAGCTTGGCGCTTCGATCCATGTTTAGCAGGCGTTTTCACGGTGCCTGCGATTAATCGGACCTGGTCTGATACGATTATTGATGATTCGGTAATGATCAATGATCTGAAAATATTTTATTTAGAAACATAACAGGAGGAAGAAAATGAGGATTGCGTTGGCAGGAAATCCTAACAGCGGAAAAACAACAATGTACAATGCGCTGACGGGGAGAAGTGAAAAGATCGGAAACTGGGCCGGTGTAACGGTGGACCGGAAAGAATGTCAGATCAAAAAGAATTACAATGATACCGGGAAGGAGCTTATAGCAGTAGATCTTCCGGGTGCATATTCCATGTCACCTTTTACATCAGAGGAGAGCATCACCAGCGGATATGTTAAGCATGAGCATCCGGATGCGATAATAAACATTGTTGATGCTACTAACTTAAGCAGGAGTCTTTTCTTTACCACTCAGCTTCTGGAGCTTAATGTGCCTGTGATAGTGGCATTAAATAAAAGTGATATCAATGATAAAAAGGGAAATAAGATCGATGAAAAAAAGCTTTCGGAGAAGCTGGGCTGTCCTGTGATCAAGACAGTGTCTACGACTGACACAGGACTTAAGGAGGTCGTTGCTGCAGCTGCTTCACTTGAAGGAAAAGGACAGAAAGCTCCCTATCATCAGGGTGAAGTTGATGTAAAGAGCAAGGAGGCTGTCGAGGCGGCTGATCGTAAGAGGTTTGAGTTTGTTAATAGTATCGTTCGTGATACAGAGGTCAGAAAGACTCTTACAAAGGATAAAAATACCGGGGATGCGATAGACAGATTTGTAACTAATCCGATCCTCGGTCTTTTCATTTTTGCCGGGATAATGTTCCTGGTGTTTTATATCAGCCAGACGACATTCGGAACCTGGCTTGCTGATATACTGGTAGGCTGGATAGAGACGTTTCAGGAATGGGCAGGAGAGCAGCTGGGAGATGCCAATCCTTTGCTCTATGCTCTGCTGATCGACGGCATAATAGGCGGAGTCGGCGCTGTGGTCGGATTCCTGCCGCTTGTAATGGTAATGTATTTCCTGATCGCCCTGCTGGAATACTGCGGATATATGGCGAGAGCAACTGTTGTCCTTGATCCGATATTCAAGAAGGTCGGACTGTCCGGAAAATCCGTGATACCTATGATCATAGGCACAGGCTGCGGCATTCCCGCTATCATGGCCTGCAGGACCATAAGAAATGAAAGAGAACGCCGGACTACCGCAATGCTGGCAACCTTTATGCCCTGCGGAGCAAAGCTTCCGGTGATCGCGCTTTTTGCCGGCGCATTCTTCCCTGAGTCCAAATGGGTAAGCTTTGTATGCTATATGCTGGGCATAGTCCTGATCCTTTTAGGAGCGATGCTTATCAAGGCGATAACAGGAATGAAGTACAGAAAGAGCTTCTTTATCATAGAGCTGCCTGAGTATAAGGTTCCAAGTCTTATATTTGCATTAAAGAGCATGCTTGAGAGGGGTAAGGCATATATTGTAAAAGCAGGAACTATAATCCTTGTCTGCAACACAGTGGTTCAGATCATGCAGTCCTTCAACTGGCAGTTCCAGGCAGTGGAGGAGGGAATGGAGAATACTTCCATTCTGGCCGGAGTAGCGGGACCGTTCTCATTCCTTCTTGTGCCGGTAGTCGGAATAGCTTCCTGGCAGCTTGCTGCAGCGGCTATAACAGGATTTATTGCAAAGGAAAATGTTGTAGGAACGATAGCTACGGTTTATGCGATAACAAACTTTATCGATACCGAAGAGCTGGAGCTTATTGGTGAGGGTAACGCTGTAGCTGCGGTGATGGGTATCACTAAGGTGGCAGCATTGGCATATCTTATGTTTAATCTTTACACACCGCCCTGCTTTGCGGCTTTGGGAGCTATGAATTCGGAAATGAAGTCAGCAAAGTGGCTGTGGGGCGCTATAGGGCTGCAGCTTGCTACAGGCTTTACGGTCGGATTCCTTGTATATCAGATAGGGACTCTCATTACCACAGGTACGGTCGGTGCAGGTTTTGCAGGCGGGATGATCGCTATACTGATCTTTGCATCCGTGATATTCTTTATAATCAGGAGCAATCAGAAAAAGATGGAGCTTGAATACCAGCTTAATTAAGAATGACGCTTAACGGAGGTAATAAAGTTGAGTCCCATATTGGCTGATATCGTAATAACTATTATCCTTCTCTTATTGATATCAGGAGCCTGCTTTTATATCTATAAAGAGAAAAAGAAAGGGCACCGCTGTATCGGCTGTCCTATGTCAGGGAATTGCAGTAAAAAGCGGGGGTCAGCCGGGACAGTCTGTGATCACGGCAGGTGAAGATAAAAAAAACAGTTGCAAAATGATCTGCATGGGTTTACAATCTTTTTCGTGAAAAGCAAAGGCGCTTGGTATTTTCCAAGTGCCTTTTCTCTCTTTTAGGGAAAACTAAGCAACTAAAGGATCTGAAATAATAAAGGAGGCAGCATATGGCTATGGAATCGATCAAGGAAATGTACGGCAGTCTTGTCTTTGGAGACAGGGTTATGCAGGAGAGGCTTCCGAAGGATGTCTACAAGGCAGTTAAGGCTACAGCCGAAAACGGTACTCATCTTGCACTGGATGTTGCAAATACGGTGGCTGCGGCAATGAAGGAATGGGCTCTTGAAAACGGAGCTACGCATTTTACCCACTGGTTCCAGCCTATGACGGGGCTTACGGCAGAAAAGCATGACAGCTTTATTTTCCCTGCAGGCACAGGAGAGGTACTGCTTGAGTTTTCGGGAAAGGAGCTGGTAAAAGGTGAACCTGATGCTTCGAGCTTTCCTTCAGGAGGATTAAGGGCAACCTTTGAAGCAAGAGGATATACGGCGTGGGATCCATCGTCTCCCTGCTTTGTAAAGGACGGGACCTTATATATACCCACGGCTTTCTGCTCCTACGGCGGAGAGGCTCTCGATAAGAAAACACCGCTGCTTCGCTCGATGGATGCGCTCTCAGAATCAGCTGTAAGAGTCCTTTCGGTTCTTGGAAAAAAGGATGTGGCGAGAGTAAATACTACCATCGGATCCGAGCAGGAGTATTTCCTTATCGACAAGGAAAAATATTTGAAGCGCAAGGATCTGGTGATGTGCGGAAGGACCCTGATCGGCGCTCCGGCGCCCAAGGGCCAGGAGATGGAGGATCACTATTTCGGAGTATTAAAGCCTAAGGTATCAGAATTTATGCATGAGCTGGATAAGGAACTCTGGAAGCTTGGAGTGCCGGCCAAGACAAAGCATAATGAGGTGGCGCCTGCCCAGCATGAGCTGGCTCCTGTCTTTGAGACGGCAAATGTTTCCGTGGATCACAACCAGCTGACCATGGAAGTAATGAAGAAGGTAGCTGACAAGTGCGGATATGCCTGCCTGCTGCATGAGAAACCCTTCGAGGGTATCAATGGATCCGGCAAGCACAATAACTGGTCGATCTCTACGGATAAAGGTGAGAATCTTCTGGATCCCGGCAAGACGCCTCATGAGAACAAGCAGTTCTTAATTTTCCTTATGGCAGTGATCTCTGCAGTGGACGAGTATGCTGATCTTCTCAGATTATCTGTCGCTACGGCAGGAAACGACCACAGGCTCGGAGCCAATGAAGCCCCGCCTGCTGTCATCTCTGTATTTGTGGGTGATGAGCTTGCAGCTGTCCTTAAGTCGATCGAGGAAGGAACTAAATATGACGGCAACGGCGCCACAAAAATGAGCTGGGCTCATGTACTGCCTCATATCACTCAGGATACAACGGACAGAAACAGGACTTCGCCCTTTGCTTTTACCGGAAATAAATTTGAATTCCGTATGCCGGGTTCATCCCTGTCGGTAGCCCAGCCCAATATAGCGCTGAATACTGCTGTGGCTGAAGAGCTTGATAAGATCTATGAGGTCCTAAAGGATGTACCTGATGACAAGATGGATGATGCCATAGATAAGATCCTTAGGGATATGCTCATCGAGCATAAGAAGATAATATTCAACGGTAACGGGTATTCAGATGAATGGATCAAGGAAGCGGAGAAGAGAGGACTTTATAACCTGAAGTCCCTGCCCGATGCCATGCCTCATCTGCTCTCCGAAAAGAACAGGGAGCTTTTCAAAAAGCATGAGGTGCTTTCGGATGTGGAGCTGGAGTCAAGATATGAGATCTTCCTTGAGAATTACAATAAGGAAATACATATCGAAGCGCTGACCCTGCAGGAGATGATAAGAAAGGACTTCACTCAGGGACTGGTGTCCTATATGAAGGACGTTACAAACGAGGCCCTTAAGAAAAAGCAGCTGCTCCCGTCACTTCCGATATCCTATGAGTCTGATATTATCAATACCCTTGATGATACCAGCGAGATAATAGGAAATAAGATACATCAGCTTCGTGATGATACCGAGAGAGCAGAGCGGATAGAGGATAATCTTGAGGCTGCCAGATTCTATCATGACGTGATACTCAAGGATATGGATGAATTGAGGACCTTTGTTGATAAGGCAGAGAAGATCATTCCTGACGGTTATCTTCCATATCCCACTTATGGCCAGATACTTTTCTCGCTGAGATAATTTCTGGTTGACAGATAAATATTCGTTGTGTTATATGTTTTTGTAAGTAAATAAGATAAACCTGTGAAGCGGAAGAAAAAGTATCCTTGCACCGGGGAGACCTACAGAGAGTCCGGGATGGTGGAAGCCGGACGGAGAGCGGGATGCGTGGAGTGATCCTTATATGGGCCGCTGAGGGCATGGGGAAAGGGTTAAGGCCTTAGTATCCGTGACGTGAGGCATACGTCAGTTGCCGGGGATATGAAGGTATCCTGCTAAGGGCACGGATCATACCGTGAATCAAGGTGGCACCGCGGATAGCATATTATTCGTCCTTGACAGAGTTGTTTTCTGTCAAGGACTTTTTTTGAGTGATCAGGGATCCTTTGACAGGAGTGTTTCGGATCAAAGGAGGTATAAAAAATGATCAAAGAAGCAATCGTGAAGATCGTAAACAAGGAGGATCTCTCTTACGACGAGGCCTACACCGTGATGAATGAGATAATGAGCGGTGAGACCACTCCCACCCAGAATGCGGCTTTTCTTTCGGCTCTGTCCACAAAGAGCGCGAGGGCTGAGACTACAGATGAGATAGCGGGATGCGCTGCTGCCATGAGAAATCATGCCACTAAGGTAGATACAGGCATGGATGTGCTGGAGATAGTGGGCACCGGAGGAGATAATGCAGGAAGCTTTAATATCTCCACTACTGCCGCTGTCATCGCAGCCTCCGGCGGAGTGAAGGTTGCAAAGCATGGCAACAGGGCAGCCTCCTCAATGTGCGGTACAGCGGACTGTCTGGAGGC
>CADCRB010000237.1 GCA_902803745.1 uncultured Lachnospiraceae bacterium | reverse complement strand
TATTATCTTCAGCTTTATTTTCTTCTTTCGATCCGTTTTCTTCGGCTGATTTTTTGTCTTCTGCTGATTTATTATCTACGACAGAATTATTCTTTTTATCCGGAGCATTATCTGTGCTGTCCGAAATCTTATTCTCTGTTACGCTCATATTATCCGAAGACTGATCCATGGTGTTTTCGATCCCGGCATCCTCTGCAGCTGCTGTATCGGAAGATGAGCTTATTTCGGAAGTGGCTGTATTCTCTTTTATCTTGTCGGCTTCAGTCTGTACACTTTCATCTGCCTCGACCTTATCAGTCGGCATAATGTAGTGATCCTCTATCTTGCCGTCTGCCCCTATAACGATCACGCCGATATAGGCGAATCCCTCTCCTGCCGACTGGATGGGCTCACCATTCTCACCTTCGGTCCGTGCTGCATTGGTATGACCGTCGATAATGAAATCAATGCCTTCTGTTTTATTATATAATTCCTGAGAGCTGACTCCCGATCCGGATCCATCCCCAAGATAGGAAAGCACTATCACAGTGTCTGCTCCGCTATTTCTTACGGACTCTACCTCAGACTTCGCGCAGGCATACAGATCATCACCGGAAAGAAATTCTATACCGTCACAGGACGCAGGAGAAGTCAGTCCGATAAAGCCTATCTTCTTTCTGGCAGCTGTTTCATATATATAATCGGGATTTACAATGGTTTTATCATCCTTAAGAGCATTGGCGCATATCAATCTGATCTTTGCTCCGCTGATGTCATTGCGAAGCCCTTCATAGCCCCGGGCAAATTCTGATTCACCGAAAGTCGCCACATTATATCCGGCAACACGCATCATCCTGAAGCCGTCTATGGCATCAAATGAATCATCCGTGGGAGTCTCGTCAGAATAACCTCCGGCGTCTGCGACCACAACCTCTGCACCGTCAGCTTCAAGATCTTTCTTTATAGAAGCGATCTTTGCATATCCGTCCACTGCTCCGTGCACATCATTGGAATGAAGTATTACAGTCTTGCCGGAAAGAGCCTCCCCGGCTGTCTCTCTTACATCGGCAGCAGCAGGGCCTCCAGCCTCTGCCCTGGATCCGGAACGCAAGCCCGTATAGGCTGCTGCGGTGCCGACAAGAATGCACAAAGCAGTAACGGCGGAGATGACTGCCTTTTTCATGCGTCTCTTGTTTCGCCGCTCATCGCGCTCGTGCTTCCTGGCCCTTATTTCTTTTACGACATCCCTTTCAGCGTCCCGCATTGCCGTCCTTAGTCTTAAATCACTGCGTCAACAAAACATCTGCCACAATTTGTGCCAGTGGATTTCTATCATATCACATACAGGAGCTATAGTTAAGCAGTTTTTTTCCTTATTTATATTTTGTTGAGATTGTGATGAATGTTAATAACGAAGCAGCTTCTTCAGCTCGTCGACCGACACAATGTACTTTTTTCCGCAAAAGCTGCAGACCATCTCAATCTCACGGCCTTCCTCCACCATATGCTGAAGCTCCTCTCTGCCGGCGGCAAGGAGCGCCCTTTCTATTCTTGCCGGAGAGCAATCGCACTTAAAAGCCGCCGGAGAGGTGTCCAGCACAGTCATTCCAAGTCCGTCCAGAAGCAGCTCCAGCATTTCTTCAGGTGTTTTTCCCTGTGCCAGCAGTTCTGTAACTGACGTTACTTTTTTCAGATTGGCTTCCAGGGCATCTATCACGGGATCCGCGACGCCAGGCATCAGCTGGACAATAAAGCCGCCGGCTGCAGCCACGGTATTGTTTTTGTTCATAAGAACACCTAGACCTACCGTAGAAGGTATCTGTTCGCTCTGAGCAAAATAATAGGTGAGATCATCTGCTATCTCGCCGGTAACGAGATCGACTTCACCGATATAGGGCTCCTTCAGTCCGAGATCCTTTATCACCCTCAGGGTCCCCCTGCCTATGGCGCCGCCTACGTCGAGCTTGTGGTCGCCTTCCCTTGGAGGAAGCAGTACCAGAGGCTCAAGGGGATAGCCTTTTACATTCCCTTTGGAGTCAGCGGTAACGGTCAGGCCCTGCATCGCGCCTTCGCCTCTGATGGAGAGCGTGAGCACGTCTTCATCCCCCTTCATCATTATCCCCATCATAGCCCCGGCTGTCAGCAGTCTTCCGAGCGCTGCTGTCACAACGGGTGAAGTGTTGTGGGATTTTCTTGCTGTTTCTGTCAGGTCTTTTGTGGTGGCGGCAAATGCCCTTATATGCTCGTTATCCGCCGTAGCTCTAACTATATGATCCATAGGATAATTTTATGTAAACCTCGCTTTCCTCTTTTAATACTTAATAATAACACAAAGTATTACTTTTACATATCTCCAAAGGTTGTATTTTATTGTGAATTTGATACAATATAAGGTATGAGAACGTATACTTGTAGAAAATGCGGAGAGCAATATGAGGCTGCCGGTCTGACTGACGGTCTGTGCGAAAAGTGCGTGATGGAGCACCTTGACAAATATCATCAGGTCAGGGAATACCTGTGGACGCACCCGGGCAGCACGGCAAGTGAGGTATCAACAGCTTGTGACTGCTCTGTACGTCAGGTAATGCAATGGGTCAAGGAAGACCGGTTCATGCTTACCGACGGATCCAAGGTTTTACTGTACTGTGCTAACTGCGGGAAGAAGATCACATCGGGAGTGTATTGCACAGCCTGCAAGGCCGCCATAGAAAAGGGCGAGATCGAAGCCGCAAGGACAGCGCGCCTGACACAGAGACTGAATAATATGAAGGGTATTGCTGTCGGAAGCCACAATACAGACGAAGGAAGCATGCGTTTCCTTAACAATCTTAACAATCCTAACAATCCAAACTCCAAAAAATGATCGAGCCGTAACCGGATCAAGGTGATCCGTTTTCGCGCTCGATTTTTATGTAAACCGCCAATATGTTTTAAAAGACTTAGGCGGAGCATCTCTGATCATCAGATGCTCCGCCTATCTGGATGTTTCATCCATTACTTCCTGTCCCATTGGACCATACCTCTCATTCTGCTTCCCCGCTGCTCTCTACTCGTCTATGGCTGTTCGTCCTCACTCTTTTGGTAGGACATCTTATATGTAATTTTTGCCATCATATTGCATCGGTTCTGCCTGATAAAACTGAAACTTTTCTGTCGCTTTTCTCCAACCCTTCTATATTTGCTCCTCTATGATAATCCGGTCTCCGCATCATATGCGTTTCAATTGGTGTTGTTCACTTTACGAGCCTGACCGGACTATAAGGTTTCGTAAAGCTACATTCCTATGCTGGTGGTCTAGTCCTCCTTTCAGTTAATAATGAGGTTTCTTACTCTGTACATTGGACCGTACCCCCTCATTTCCTTTGGAATGATTATACTATACCACGGG
>CADCRB010000236.1 GCA_902803745.1 uncultured Lachnospiraceae bacterium | reverse complement strand
TATATATTGTGTCCTAAACATACACCAGACATATTATCCCCACAGACCGGCATATGTCAATCCGAAATAAAACGCATTTTCCGCCCCTGTCTTCAGGCGGCGCCTGCCCTGGATTTTGGCTTAAATAAGCCCAGGACAAAGTCCGTAGCCTTCGACAGAAGAACTGCGAGGACAGAGATTATCACAAGATTTAGCAGGAAATAAAGGATACTCATTCCAAGCGACATTTCCCTGCCTGTAAAGAGAGCCATCATCTTCTGTACCACGATATGATGTACAAGGAAGATCGCAAAAGAATATTTGCTGAAGAAACCCACTATCCTGTCATAAACCGTAAGCTTCCATTTATCCCTCTTAGAATCAAGCCATATTGAGATATATGAAAGAATAATATAAAAGCATACTGCAAGGACGGGAGTCACTATGAGGATGCTAACGGGCAGAGGGATCAGCATCAATATAAAGGCTGTGATAAGCGCAGGGATAAAAGTCGCCTTAGTTATTATTCTCCTGCCGCCTCTTATCAGCAGCATACCGATCCAGAAGGACATCAGACAGGTTATCATATTGATATTATCCGAGATCTGTATCCAGGCATTATATGGAGCCATGAAAGGGATCTCCCTTCTTGCCACGTTCAGTCCAAAAAGAAGGACGATAAAAACAGTGGTAACGATCGGTATCTTCTTCATACACCATTGCAAAAGAGGATACAGGACATAAAGCATGATAATGGCGCCTAAGAACCACTCTCCTACCGTATAATAATTCATCTCCCTGTACATGAAATATCCGTCCACTCCGAGGAAGGTAAGGATGAGCTTCCTGTACTGCCCGCCCCAGTTCCAGAGCCAGTCAAAGGAGATCACATACATAAGATAAAATACAAACCATGCAATGTAGAACATCGGAAAGATCGCAAGCCATCTTCTTTTATAGAAATCAAGGACACCGCCCTCTCCCGTAAAAGAGGTGATCCTGTCGCCCCAGTTGTAGTACAGGGATGCGCCTGAGAGCATAAAGAAAAGAGAGACAAAAAGAGCGCCCCAGGCACCGTTGGCATACATCATTACATAGAGATGGCTGCCCCCGACTCCATATTGGACAAAGGTGTAGCTGTAGTGAAAGAGCACTATCCATACGGTGGATACTGCCCTGATCAGATCAAATTCATTTCTTCTTTCACGCTTTGCAGTCAAATCCTGTCCTTCTTGTCTTTGCAGCAGATATCCCGCTGCAAGTACCGCACTTTCCTCAGTCTATAGTGCCTCCGCAGGCTACGCAGTCACCGTCATATAATACCACGGCCTGTCCCGGTGTGACAGCCCTCACAGGCTTTTCAAAGAGCACTTCCATTTTATCTTTATCTGTTATTTTTATTGTACACCATTCACCCGGATGTCTGTATCTTATCTTTCCGAAAAGGCGTATATCCTTGCGGGAAGCAAGCTCCTCTTCGGAAAGCCCCATGAAATTAAGGCTGTGGCAGGTAAGACCGGATGAGTATACATCACTGTCCTCTCCGATGACAACTTCATTGGTATCGGGACGGATTTCCGTAACATATACATAATGTCCCAGCGCAAGTCCAAGTCCGCGCCTCTGTCCTATGGTATAGTGTGATATGCCCTTATGCTGTCCCAGTATCTCGCCGTCTGCCGTAACGAAGTTTCCGGGCGGGGGCACCAGCTTTCCGTACTCCCTTTCAAGGAAGCCCGCATAGTCATTATCCGGTATGAAGCAAATCTCTTCCGAGTCCGGCTTGGAGCTCACAGGAAGAGAGGCCTCTTCTGCCATCTTCCTTACCTTCGATTTCTCATATTCTCCCACAGGCATCAATGTATGCCTAAGCTGCTCCTGGGTGAGATTATAAAGAGCATAGGTCTGATCCTTTGCATCAGTCACGGAGCGCGCTATGGCATACCTTCCGTTTTCAAGTCTTCTAATCCTGGCATAATGTCCCGTGGCGATATAGTCCGCGCCGTTTTCAAGCGACCATTTAAGAAGCGACTCCCATTTCACATATCTGTTGCAGATGATGCAGGGATTGGGCGTGCGCCCGTTTATATATTCATCAACGAAATTGCTTATGACCTTCTCACGGAAGATATCCTTGAAATTTACGACCTCATGAGGTATGCCTATTATCTCGCAGACCTTCTTTGCATCATCCACGGCGCTTAAGGAGCAGCAGCCGTCCACACGGGAAAGCTCGTAGAGAGATTCATCAAGCCATATCTGCATCGTGACCCCGGTCACGTCATAACCCTGCTCTTTTAACAAAAGTGCGGCTACCGAGGAATCAACTCCCCCGCTCATAGCCACCATCACTTTTTCGGACATATCCTCTCCTGATCGAAGTAAGGTAATATAAACGAGGAAGTCTGTCAAACTACTGACAGACTTCCGATCCTTCTAAAAATACAAACCAGTATCCTACCTCAGCTTGAAGTGGCTGACAATGCTGGTCAGATTGCTGGCAGTATGCTGCTGGTCCGTAGCAAGCTGCGCTACCGAATCAACTGCTTCAGCCACACTGTCTACGGAGCTTGTGACATCCGCGCTGTGAGAAGATGTCTCCTGCGAGCTCTCTGCAATATTGGATACGGCCTCGTTCACTTCCTGCATGGAATTCTTTATGTTCTCGGTCATATCCTGTATACGAGTAGCAAGCTCTCCGAAAAGTCCGGCATCACTGCCGTACTGTCTGCCTACCGATACGAAATTCTCATAATCAGGAGTGACCGTATCTGTAACGAAACCAAGAAGCTTATTG
>CADCRB010000235.1 GCA_902803745.1 uncultured Lachnospiraceae bacterium | reverse complement strand
GAGGCGGAGTGGCTTGGAATGAATATACAGCGGCCCGTCCCGTGACCGGAGGCAAGGTGGCGGCGGGACTTCCCAATTTCTACTGGAACAATTTAAGACCCTTTACCCAGCTGATGAACATCAATATCGGCATCACTAACATCAAAAATTCTGCCAATCCCTTTGCGGAGTGGAGCTTTGTTGTTATTACCTATGCCACGGGTGATTTCCATATAGGTAACAGCGAATTTGCATATAAGAGTGAAGACGGAGAGGATGCTATCCTTCATTTTTCGGGTCATAAGAATTTCAGGGAGGCTATGAAGATCGCGGTAAAGCTTTTCCCCGGGCCTGAAAAGCTTCTGGTCGCAGGTAATTCCGCGGGAGCCTTTGCAGTTCCTGCTCTGGCAGGGGAGATATCCGATGAATATTATCCGGACTGTAAAGATATCACTCTGCTTTCTGACAGCGGTCTTCTTTTGTACAAAAACTGGAAAAAGACGGCAGGGGAAGTATGGAAGGCTGATGAATCCTTTGTTTCAAGACTGCATAGTGATAATCCTACCGTGGACTGGTATGAAACTCTGTATCTGAAATACGGAGACAGATTTAAATATCTGTATGCCAGCAGCACAAGGGATTATCTGTTGAGTTCCTACTATAATGATATTATGACAAAGCAATACAGGACTGACCGGGACGTGCAGCAGGCATTTTATGACCAGCTTGTATTTATGACCGGACAGTTAAAAAAGATAACGCCTGATTTCCATTTCTATATTTTCGACTGGCCGATGCTCCCGCTCGCTGTCGGAAAAGGAGGGACCGTACATACGGCTCTCAAGGAGATATCCTTTGCTTCTAAAAAGAGTGATAATACGACCATGGCCGACTGGCTTATGGATCAGGTGAACGGAAATCCCTATGATATCGGGATGGGACTGTTGACGCCGGAGTGCAGCTGAGATGGAGGATGTGATCTGATGAAGACTGTAGCTATTATTTTATTTGTCCTGATGTATGTAGTGCTGATAGCCCTTCCCAAAAGAAGAGCGATAACGGCTCTTATTACAGCATTGATATTCGTGGTTTTGGGGATATTGCCCTTTTCGAAGCTTCCCACTGCCATAGACTGGAATGTTCTGCTTATGATCCTTGGCACGCTGCTGTTAGTCGATTACTTCATAGAATCAAAGATGCCGAACTTCATAGCTGATAAGCTGCTGGACATAGCTCCCAATGTGATGTGGGTCACTATATATATGTCTTTATTCTCAGGCATCATATCTGCCTTTATAGACAATGTGGCGACCCTGCTAATGGTGGCACCGGTAGGACTCGCTGTATGTAAAAAGCTTAAGATAAATCCTGTTCCGATGATC
Organism: uncultured Lachnospiraceae bacterium; assembly: GCA_902803745.1. GTDB lineage: Bacteria > Bacillota > Clostridia > Lachnospirales > Lachnospiraceae > NK4A144. Next base: position 3,001 of record CADCRB010000235.1, on the reverse strand, counting down.
ATATCCATAGCGGTTTCTTCAAATCTTCAGGGAGCTGCGACCCTGGTGGGTGATACTACATCCATTATGCTGGCATCATATGCTCATATGGACTTTACTGACTTTTTCTGGATGAACGGAAGACCGGGTATATTCTTTGCCGTGGAGCTCGGGGCCCTGGTCACTGTACCCATAATGATGGTGCTTTTCAGGAAGGATACGGAAAAGGTGGAGTCTACGGAGAAAACGATAGTGAATGATTATGTTCCATCCATTATGATGATAGCCCATGTGGTGTTTCTGGTCATTGCCTCTTTTATTCCGGAAAAGCCGGAGATAACAAACGGTGTCATCTGCATGGCCTGCGGGATCATAGGTATAGTCTGGGAATACGCAAAGGATAAAGATAAGGACAGGGTAGTACGGGTCATCAAAAATCTTGACTATGATACTCTTTTGCTGCTAACAGGACTATTCGCGGTGATAGCAGGTATAACCGAGGCAGGAGTCATCGAAGATCTGGCTGAGATCATTGCCTCTGTCGGAGGGACTAATCTGTTCCTGCTCTTTACCATAGTGGTATGGGGCTCGATGCTTATCTCGGCCTTTATTGACAATATCCCTTATGTAGCTACCATGCTTCCCGTACTTCAGGGAGTAACGATGGCTATGGGCATAGAACCATATCTTCTTTACTTCGGTCTGCTGTGCGGAGCCACCCTTGGCGGAAATATCACTCCGGTCGGAGCGAGCTGCAATATAGCAGGAGTCGGGATGCTTCGAAAGGAAGGATATGAGGTCGGATTCAGGGATTTCATGCGTATCGGCGTGCCTTTTACTCTGGCGGCCACTCTGTCGGCATATATCTTCCTTTGGGTCTTCTGGAGATGAGACCGGCGGTATATTGACATTTCTATTTAAAAAAATTAAAATTTACAAGCGTTTTGTACTTATTTTAAGGAGGATTGAGATGAAAAAGATCTTGGCATTAATTATGACGGGCGTTATGACTATAGGCCTTGCAGCTTGCGGATCAGCTCCTGCAGGTGGTGATGCAGGACAGGCGTCAGGTGCTGCGGCATCCGGTGATACTATAAAAATCGGAGTGTTCGAGCCCTCTACGGGTGATTCCGCGTCAGGCGGAAAGAAGGAGATACTGGGTATGCAGTATGCAAACTCAGAGACTCCCACGGTAGAGGCAGGCGGAAAGACATATAATGTTGAGCTTGTAATGGCAGATAACGGATCATCTGCAGACAAGGCTCCTTCAGCCGCATCAGAACTTGTAGGTAAGGATGTATCCCTGGTCCTTGGATCCTATGGATCAGGTGTATCAATGGCAGGCGGTCCGAAGTTTGAGGAAGCGGGACTCGCGGCTATAGGTGTTACCTGCACCAATCCTAATGTTACAGCGGGAAATGATTATTACTTCAGGATCTGTTTCCTTGATAATTTCCAGGCTGATGTTCTTGCAAACTTTGCAATGGACAAGTTCTCAGCCAAGAAGGCATACTGCCTCGGTGAGAACGGTAATGAATATGACCAGGGTCTGTGTGTATTCTTCAAGCAGGTGTTTGAAGCAGCCGGCGGTGAGGTCATCACCGACTCCTTCCCCACAAATAACTCAGACTTTACATCTTACCTGAACAAGGCCAAGAGTGAAGGTGCGGATGTTATCTTTACACCTGTTTCGATCGCTTACGCAAAGCAGATCATGGAGCAGGCAAACTCACTTGATATCGGTATCCCGTTCCTCGGCTCCGATACACTTGATGACAACATGGTTCTTGATGCAACAAAGGGAACGAACCTTCAGCTTTATGTTTCAACTTTCTATCAGGAGGGTGGTTCAGAGACGTTTGATAAAGGTATCAAGGATTACATCAACAACAATTCCGATGCCATGACTGCAAACGGCGGAAATGATACTATCTCGGCTGTTACCGCTATGGGTTATGACGCTTACTATGTTGCACTTGAGGCTATCAAGGCAGCAGGCTCTCCCGACAAGGCAGCCATCAAGGGAGCTATCCCTCAGGTTAAATATGACGGTGTGTCGGGATCCATAGCTTTTGATGAGATCGGTGATGCCGTAAGGGATACGGCTTATATCAAGACGGCGGATACTGCTTCCGGAACATGGGCATTTGAAAAGGTCCAGACCGGTTCGGGCAGCAAGTAATAATAAGGATTAAAGGACGGATCTATGGAATATGTCATTTCGGTATTGCTCTCCGGAATATCGGTAGGCGGGCAATATGCACTTATCGCGATCGGATATACACTTGTATACGGAATACTGCGCCTTATAAACTTTGCACATGGCGATGTGTTTATGGTTGCGGGTCTTATGGGCATATATTTTACAGCGACGTTGCCGGTTTCGGCATCAGTGCCGCTTATAATAATCATGACGGTGATCCTGGGATTCACCATTGAGAGGGCGGCATACAAACCGCTTCGAAATGCTCCCAGGATGTCGGTTATGATATCTGCGATCGGAGTCAGCTATCTCCTGCAGAATACCGCCACATACGTGACCGGAGGACAGCCGATGACATACCCCGAGATCCGGTTTTTATCGGATACGGTCAATGTTGCAGGAACACAGACAAAATGGGTTGTTATCATCACCCCGTTCCTTGTGCTTGCACTTGTGTTAGCTCTTTCCGTCCTTATAAACCGTACCAAGGTCGGTATGGCCATGAGGGCTGTTTCAAAGGATTTTGAGACCAGCCGGCTGATGGGAATAAGGATCAACAGAGTAATTTCAGCAACTTTTATCATCGGGTCCGCACTTGCGGCAGTAGGATCCGTGCTTTTCTTTACAAATTATCCCGCAATAACTCCGACTGCAGGTGCAATGCCCGGCCTTAAGGCATTTGTGGCAGCGGTATTCGGAGGGATCGGTTCCATTCCGGGTGCGGTCCTCGGAGCTTTTCTGATCGGAATATGTGAAACGATCATAAAGGGTCTGCCTTCTTCGTGGGATGTTTCCGTTTTTTCGGATGCGTTTACTTTT